>NZ_RZSC01001570.1:0-480 GCF_003998155.1 Mesorhizobium sp. M1E.F.Ca.ET.063.01.1.1 | reverse complement strand
AGGCAATTTTCTGCACCCAATCGACGGAGCCGAAGAACAGCAGATAAATGACCAGTAGCCCCGGAACGCCGCGAACGACGATGCTGTAGGCATCGACAAGCTGTGACAAAGCCGGAACCCGGCGCCAACGAAGGATGGCAAGAGGTATCGCCGTCGCCAGCCCTATGACCGCGCCGAGAAAACCGATCAGAAGCGTTATTCCGGCGCCGCGCAGCAGCGCGAGGAGCCAGCCCTTCTCGATCATCAGCACCCAGATATCGTGCAACATGAAGACCATTCCATCAGGTCATCGCGGCATTGCCGCGACGGCCTGTTCCCCGTTGGATGACTACTTCTTGCACGCGATGGTGTAGTCGTCCTTGAACCAATTTTCCGAGGCGGCCTTCACCTTGCCGCTGTTGATCATGGCGCAAAGCGCGCTGTCCAGCTTGGCCTTCAGTGCGGAGTTGCCCTTGCGCAAGCCAACACCCATGCCGTAGC
>NZ_RZSC01000156.1:0-10047 GCF_003998155.1 Mesorhizobium sp. M1E.F.Ca.ET.063.01.1.1 | reverse complement strand
GCTTCACGCATGTAAACCAGTTCGGCCTCCGATTTGACGAGTCTCGCCCAATTGACGAGTTCGCGACTGTCGACAATCTGGGCAGATGGAAGACCGTGGACGATATGCCTATGCGCTCGTGCCGTGTAGTAGAGGGCATCAAGCTCAACGCCAATTCGGGCCCCCTCCCAGCCGCGAGCCTTTATCAAGTCGCAAAGCTCGTCAAAAGGGTGGTCTTCAGGCTGGTGAACCAGCCGTTCGGAAAAGGAAATGATGTTGTCCGGCGTGAGGTCCGTAGTGATCGCCGCCGACTTCGCGTCCTGCGCCCGGCCAAACCATATTGGTTGCTCTTGATCAAGGTGCACGAGTAGGGCCTGCGGCGTGTAGAAGGACCAGCCGTCGAACCCCGTGAGCCAGCCCATGTTGGCAGGATCCTGGCAGATGAGCAGGTCGAGTCCCGCACGCTCCATGCGGCTCTTGACCTCCTTGATCCGCCTCTGAAACTCAGCGGGCGCGAATGGCTTTTCGAATGACATAAAACGTTCCTCTGATCAGTATTGTGATTAGGTGGTGGCTGTGTCGCCCGTCACATGCCAGGACCTATGGCCGACCAGATCGTCTTGGTCTGTTGATATTGCTGCATGGCTTCGAGTCCCTTATCCCGGGCAGCCGAACCCGACAGCTTGTAGCCTCCGAATGGCGTTGTCACATCTCCCTCTGAAAAACAGTTTATTGAAACCGTTCCGCAGGGGATGCGACGAGCCAGCGCATAGCCTTTCGTGAAGTCTGCGGTGAATATCGAGGCATGCAGTCCGTATTTGGTGTCCCGCGCAATGCGCAACGCATCTTCAGGGCCTTTCGTCGCGATAACGCCCAAGACCGGACCGAAAATTTCCTCCCGTGCGATCGTCATGTCGGGTGTTACATCGGTGAAAAGGACCGGGGGAATGTAAAAACCTTTGGCCGGCACGTCCGCACCCTCCACGGCTGTCGCTCCTTCGTCCCGGCCGATCTTAATAAAGTTCCGAACCCGGTCCCTATGGCTTGCCGTGATCATCGGCCCCACTTCCGTCGACGGGTCAAGCGGATTGCCAATCTTGATAGAACGGATCTTACCCAGGAGTTTCTCGATGAACTCGTCCTTTTTGGAGACATCAACGAGTTGGCGCATATTTGCCGAACAGTTCTGGCCGGCGTTCCAATAAGCCGCCAACGCGGCATGGTTGATGAGATCCTCCGTGATCTCCGCGTCTCCCAAAACGATCAAGGGACTCTTGCCACCCATTTCCAGTGCCACACGCTTCAGATTGCTGTCGGACGCATACCTGAGGAACAGCGCCCCCACCTCCGATGAGCCCGTAAAGGATACTGCATCGACGTCGCTATGGAGACCGAGAGCTTTACCGGCGATTTCGCCCGTTCCGGGGACAACGTTAAACACTCCATCCGGCAGTCCCGCCTCAAGAGCTAGTTCAGCGAGCCTAATGGACGTCAGAGGCGATTGTTCAGCTGGTTTTAAAACAATCGAGCAACCCGCCGCTAACGCCGGCGCTACCTTCCATGCCGTTATGAGAAGCGGGAAATTCCAAGGAAGCACCAGCCCGACAACGCCAATCGGCTCTTCGGTGATTAACGCGAGGACGTCGTTCTCTGTCGGGGCCACCTTGCCATAACTCTTGTCGAGCAGTTCGGCATACCATTGAAAAAACTTTGGGACCTCATTGCCAATTTCGTTAAGACAATCTGTAATCGGCTTGCCGGTATCCAACGACTCGAGGATGGCGAGTTGCTCGGAATTCTCGCGGATAAGCCCCGCCAGCGTTACAAGGACATTCTTGCGCTTTGTAACCCCTACCCTGCTCCAGACTCCGCCTTCAAACGACTTGCGGGCTGCTTTAACGGCTAAATCCACATCACCTGCATCGCAGCTGGTAACTTCACCAATCGTCAGAGTGGAGGCCGGATTTAAAGTCTCGAATGACGCACCGGATTGGGCGTGGACCAGCCTGCCGTCGATTACCGCCTTGGCCGGAATACTGAGCCCTTGGGCCAAATTTTCATAATACGCTGTCGTATGTGACATTCGCTCCCCGCATAGTGTAGCCGTCTGAATTGGTTTGGATCAGCAGGCGGTCGCAGTACAGGTTCGGCTAAAGCCACCGAAAGTCCGCCCGTTCGGGTGGGGATTCTCCGAAAATACATATCGAAATTGTCGTGTATCCAGAATGTTTGAACACCGGCTGTTTGCAACTCTGCGGGAGAAAGCGTGTCGCGTTCGGAAACAGACAACATATGTGGAAATGGTGACAGGATGGATTTTCGCAGCGACAATGTCTCGAGCGTCTCTCCGGAGATCCTCAATGACCTTGTGACGGCCAACCAGGGCACGAGTACCTCCTACGCCGAGGACGACCTGACGCGTGCCGTTACCCGAAAGTTACAAGATGTTTTCGAGCATCCCGTTCGTTTCTTTCCTGTCCTCACAGGCACCGCCTCCAATGCGCTTGCGCTATCAATCCTGACACCTCCATACGGGGGCATCTTTTGCTCGGATGAAGCTCACATTTATTATGATGAGTGTGCAGCCCCGGAATTCTTCACCGGGGGCGCCAAGCTAATTGGCTTGCCTAGCCTCAACGGTCGCATATCCGCAGCTGGGGCCGAAAAGGCTATCGCAAAGGGAATCTCCAGCGGAATTCACCACGCCAAACCCTCAACGGTCAGCATCACACAAGCGACCGAGCTTGGTACTGTATACAGCCCTGACGAAGTTCGTGCGATCGCATCGATAGCCCAGCAATTCGGTATGCATTTGCACATGGATGGCGCCCGCTTTGCCAACGCCGTTGCTTCCCTGAACGTCTCGCCTGCCGACCTGACGTGGAGAGCCGGCGTCGATGTTTTGTGCCTCGGCGCTACAAAGAATGGCGCACTGTCTGCTGAAGGCGTAGTTATATTCAACAAGGACATTGGGGACGACCTGGGCTACAGGGTCAAACGCTCGGGTCATCTTGCTTCCAAGTCCCGTTTTATATCATCCCAGTGGCTTGCCTACCTTACGGACAATCTCTGGCTTAAGAATGCAACTTGGGCGAATGCCATGGCACAACGGCTCTCAGCCGGGGTTGCGGCACTTCCAATGGCCAAAATCGTGTTTCCGACCGAGGCGAATGAAGTCTTCGTTTCAGTGGGTGACGAGATTTTGGAGGGCCTTAAACGTCGAGGGGTTAGGTTCAGCGAATGGCCGGCCGACGAGGGTACCGTCCTGCGCTTCGTCACATCATTCAATACGCCTCAAGCTGACGTCGATGCCTGCGTGGCGGCGTTTGTCGCTACCGGTTGCGTCCCTGTATGAACCCGGGGGCAGTCTGGGAGATCGGCATGCCAGAAAATTCTTCTGCAAGTACCGCCATCGTCGGCTAAAAACTCTGCGAGCCGCACCAGAAACGAAAATATGACGGCGTGGCAAGCAGGGATAATTCGTCGAACAGGATATAAACCTGTTTCAGAAATCAAGGGGAAAAACAATGGGTATGAAATCCATTCTTAAGGTAGGTGTCTCGGTTGTCGCTTTGGTTCTTGTCGCGACTGGTGCGGGCGCAGCAGATCTCCTGGAGAAGGCCAAGGCAGAGGGCCTGAGCTACGCCATTATCAGCATCAAGCCTTTCTATTACAACGACGATGAAGGCCGCCTCACAGGCTCCGATGTCGAGAACCTGCGAGCTGCCTTGGCAGGCATGGGTATTGATAAGTTCAATCCCACAGTAACAGAGTGGTCATCGATCGTTCCGGGCGTAAAATCGGGCCGTTTTGACATCGGGGCCGGAATGTATATCACCCCCGAACGTTGCAGGGAGGTCGCATTCACAATGCCCTACGCGGTCATTATTCCTGCACTCGTTGTCAAAAAAGGCAATCCAGACCACATTACAAGCTGGGAAGATTTTGCGAAGAGGCCCGAATTGAAAGCTGGCGTTTACGCCGGTGGTGCCGAGGTGGGTTACATGGTCAAGGCCGGTGTCGCCAACGATAATATTGTCCAGCTTCCCGACCAGAATTCGCTTGTTCAGGCGCTGCTCAACGGCCAGATACAGGCGTTCAACGTGGGTATTGGTCAAGCCGATGAAATTGTGGCGCAAGTCACAGAACTCGAGGTCGCCAAAGAATTCAAAGCCCCGGAATGGTCCTATTCCTATAACGGTTGGCCTTTTGCCAAGGAAAATGTGGCTTTCGTTGCCAAGCTGAACGAGCAAATCAGGAAGCGCGTTGAGTCCGGGGAGGCCGAGGCGATCAACGAGAAATTCGGGGTCAAGGGCGCCGACCTCAGGCCGTTCCTCAACAACCCTCATATCAACGATATCTGTTCACGATAAACCTGATTGACAGGGTGAGAGGACAGTCGATTGCGGATCTCAAGCGAACTGTTTTGGGCAACAGTGTCCACCATCGAACTTTCGATGCTCTGCATTGTCCTCTCTTCACTAATCTCCCTGGTGGCTGGTTTGGCGCTTATGTCGCCAAACCGCTATCTGAGAGGGCTGGTTCGGACCTATGTCGAGGTGATCCGGGGGACTTCGCTCGTGGTCCAGTTGTTCTGGCTCTATTTCGTCCTGCCAGAATTAGGAATTGTGCTTAGCGGCTTCACCGTCGGTGTTATGGGCCTTTCCATGAATGGCGGTGCGTATGGTGCGGACGTCTTGAGGGCAGCTTTTGAAGCTGTGCCAAGGGGCCAGAGTGAGGCGGCCTACGCGCTGTGCATGCCGCGGCGTACTGCAATCCTCACAATATTGACACCGCAGGCGCTGGTGAGGTTGATCCCCCCTTGGTCGAACGCCATGATTGATATCTTGAAAGGCACGTCCATCTTCTCGATGATCGGCATCTACGAGTTGACGTTCGCCAGCACACAGCTTAACGCAACATATTTTCAGCCTTTCAAGATCTTCCTAGTCGTCGCCGCAATCTATCTAGTTCTATCCCAGATTATTGCTCGTTCAATGTTTGCCCTGGAACGCGCAACCCGCCGACGACTGGGGTTAAAATAATGGAAGAATTCTTTTCTCCAGCGTTTGCCGTTTCGATCCTCCCAAGGCTGCTCTTAGCCGCAGGTGTAACAGTCAAGCTTACCCTCCTAAGTTACGCGATTGCGCTCATCGTGGCTCTGCCTTTGTCACTAGCTCGGATCAGCAAACGGGAAGCACTTTCAATCGCTGCCGGCAGTACAATTGAGTTTATCCGTGGCACGCCGATGCTGATACAGCTTTTCCTGATTTTCTTTGGGTTGCCAAAGCTTGGCGTAACGTTGCAGCCGGTGACAGCCGGTGTACTGGCTCTGAGCATCCACTACGGCTGCTATATAGCTGAGGTGTACCGCGGCGGACTGCAGGCCGTTAATCCGACCCAAAGCGAGGCTGCATGGTCCTTGAGCTTATCGCCTATCGACACGCTCAAAAGTGTGCTGATCCCCCAGGCCATCCCGCCGATGATACCGGCGTTGGGCACATACCTCATTGGCATGTTTAAGGATGCCGCGCTCCTCGCGAGTATCTCGGTGTTCGAACTTCTCACCACAGCAAAACTGATCGGGACCGAGAGTTTTCGCTATACGGAGCCGATGACGATCGCCGGCCTGCTTTTTCTTGGCATGTCTCTAGCTGCCGCGGGATTGACGCGACTTCTCGAACGAATTTGGATAATTCGATGAATCCCCACGTTGTCATCCCTGCGCAGTTCGGAACAATGGCGATGCATGAGACACCGGCCTGTGAATTCATAAATGTAGGAAAACAATTTGGTACGGTTAAAGTGCTGCGTGACGTCAATCTGGAGGTCAAGCCGGCAGAGAAGTTGGCCCTGATCGGCCCCTCTGGTTCCGGGAAGTCGACGCTGCTGCGTACTCTGATGACGCTGGAAACCATCGACGCAGGAGAGATCAAGGTGAACGGGGAAACCCTTACCCTTGGATCGTGGCCTCCCGAGCAACAACGATCCGACAGCCCCGCAGCCCGCGCGCGACGCAGGCGGATCGGTATGGTATTCCAACAGTTCAATTTGTTCCCCCATATGACCGCTGCCGAAAATGTTGCAGTCGCTCCGAGAAAGGTGCTCGGCCTTCCACGAAAGGAAGCCCTAGACCGTGCTCAAAAGTACCTTGCTATGGTTGGCATGGCCTCCAAGGCAAACGAGTTGCCTTCCCGACTATCCGGCGGTCAGCAGCAGCGGGTAGCGATCGCACGGTCTTTAGCGATGGAGCCGGAGATCATGCTTTTTGATGAGGTTACATCGGCGTTGGACCCCGAATTGGTCGGCGAGGTCCTTAGTGTATTACGCAAGCTGGGCGAGGAAAGCAGCCTCACCATGCTCCTGGTCACTCACCAAATGGAATTCGCGCGCAGTTTCGCTGACCGGGTCGCCTTCCTTTGGCAGGGCCAGATTCACGAAGTGGCCGACGCCAAATCGATATTCGACAACCCTACACAAGAACGAACCAGGCAATTCCTGCGTGCGGTCCTGGAGGCCCGTTAAACCGCCACAGCCACCGTCACCAGACAATCCTCACTCATTCAAGCGGCTAACCTTAGCGTGCTTGGGGCATATCCGAAATGCTCCCGGAAGGAGCGCGAAAAGTGAGATGCGTTTTCGAATCCGGTCTCGATTGCGATCTCGAGCATGGGTGCACGCGTCTCAACAACGAGCCTTTTCGCACGTTCGAGGCGTACCTTGCGGTAAACCAGGGCGGGCGAAGATTTCAGCTCGGCCTGAAAAAGACGCTCCAGTTGGCGTCTCGACAAACCAACTTCCGCAGCCAATTGCGAAATGGGCACGGCGTCCTCTGTATAGCTCTCCATGAAAATGAGGGCCGCTTTGATCCGCTGATCGCTACCGCCGTAGAGCGGCGATCTACTTGCCTGCACGTGAGAGGAAGGCCTGGCTTTGTCGATCTGCAAAAAGTTCAGAGCATTCCGTTCCGCTCTAGCGTTGATGTGGCGTCGGACAATTGCTGCTGCTAAATCGGCTACACTGCTTCCACCCGCGCATGAGCCAATCCGCCGGTCCAAATGGAATAGCCGATCAGGACGCGCCTGCTGATGCGGGAACCGGCGCTGGAATTCTGCAAAATGCAGCCAGCTCACGCAGGTACGGTGAGCACGCAAGAGGCCGGCTTCTGCCAATATGAACGTTCCCGTGCAGATGCCGATCAGAGCGACCCGTGCTTCGTTCGCCTGCTTGAGATAGTCGAAAGTTGCGGCGTCAACTGGCTCCATCACTTTTAGCAATCCGCCAACGACAACGATGTAACTGAAAGAGGTAGGGTCTGTGAGCCTTGATGTGGGCGTTACTTCAACGCCGCAGCTTGAGACGATCGGATTTCTGACATTCGCCAATACTTCCCAATCGGCATAGGCTCGACCGGATTTGTCGAGGGAGTCACTTGCGAGGCGCAGTGTATCCACGAACAACGCGAAAGCCGACAGAGTGAAAGACCGGGATAGGATAAAACCTACCCTCAATTTTGAATCTCGCATTACAATTGATCCCTAGCGGCATTTCTCAACTGTGACTCAGGAGATCCAAACAATAGCGGATTGCAAGCTCAGTTGTCGGAATGAGCACATCGTCTGAGACGGCGAATGTCGGCGTGTGCAGCCCGGTTTGCTTGTTCGCTTCACGGCTTCCAAACCAGAAATAGAGAGATGGGACCTCTTCTGAATAGTACCCAAAATCGTCGCTGCCCTCTGCCGGCAAGCCGGGATGAAGGCTATCCGGCCCATAATTTTCTAGGACGATGGCTTGAAAGCGCTTTGCCATGTCAGGATCGTTCACGGCTGGCGGCTCTCCCCGGGTAATCGTGCAGGTTGCCGAGGCCCTGTGCAGCGAGGCGACCCCCTCGGCAATTTCACTCACGCGCTGGGACAATATTTGGCGCAGTTCGGGACGTTTTGTGCGAATTGTGCCGTCCATGACCACTGAAGAACAAATGATGTTGGCCGCCTCCCCTCCCCTGATCGTTCCGATGGTCACGACAGACCCGTCTTCGGCTGAGACCTCCCGGGATACGAGCTTCTGCACTTCATTGATAAACGCCGCTGCGACCGCGATCGCGTCCACTCCGCGATAGGGCATAGCGCCATGGCTACTTTTTCCGACAATTCTAACGGTAAACTGGTCGGCCGACTTTGTGGCTGCACCGGGCTGAGCAGCATACGTTCCAGAGGAAAGATCCGGCGTCACATGGAAGCCTACCGCATGGTCAATACCATCAAGCAGGTGGTCCCGCTTGATTGATCTCCCTCCGACAGGCTCGGCCTCTTCGGCCGGATGAAAGAAAACCCTCACGCGCCCAGCGAAATTGTCACGGAGTCTGTGGAACGCCAAGGCCGTCCCCAGAGCTATAGATCCGTGAAGGTCATGTCCACATGCATGCATCACGCCAGGAATTTCCGAATGAAATGGCAAGTCGTCGCGCTCTTCCTGGATTGGGAGCGCATCAATGTCGCCCCGAACGGCGATGGTCTTACCCTTCCCGGGCGCCCGGCCGACAATGTCAATATAAATGCCGGTATTGTGAAAAGTCCGGGCGCCGCTTATCCCGAAGCGATTGAGGACCGACAGGATCAGCCGCTGCGTTTCCGTTTCGCGATTCGACAGTTCCGGGCGACGGTGCATGGCATGGCGAACGTCAATAACTGCTTCGCTTTCCGCTTTTGAAAGTATCTGATTTTCGCGCATGGTGATCCCGTTCATGACCTCAGGTCATGAGCTTATCAGGCGCCGATCTTCAATTTGCCGCGAGTCTCAGCCAGATCAGAGCTTTTTTTTCGAATACGGCCCCCGCCTGCGAATAATTTTCGGCGTGGCACTGTGCGGACCTATCGGCGCGCGTCAAGATCTTGGGTAAGGTCGTCAATCGGGTACTCACCGAACCGTTTGACGTTCTTGGTGACGATATAAGTCGTGACCTTGTCGATTCCGACGTTCAGATCAATGAGATAATTCATCACGTCCTGGTAGTGTTCGATGTCGCGGAAAATGAACTTTACCACGTAGTCAATCTGGCCGTTCACCCCGTGGCACTCGATAGCCTCGCGACATTTTGTAATCGCATTCTCGAACTGAAGGACGCTTGCCGTCGTGTGGTCTTTCAAAGTGAATTCCACAACCATCAATATCGATTTGAAAAGGCGGTCTATGTCGATGTCAGCGAGATAGCGGCGAACGATTCCGGCACGCTCCAAGCGCCGCAGCCTTTCAAAACACGGGCTTACCGACAACCCCACCAACTCCGAAAGTTTGGCTTTCGTGATCCTGCCATTCTTCTGAATGGCCTGAAGAATTTTAATGTCAATCTTATCTAGCTTCATAGAGGCGGCCCGCTGCCGGTTCTGCAAAGCATGTTCTATACCAGATGTCTATCGAACGCGCGGAATACGCTTGTGCCGCGTTCCTGGTGTAGAGCAACCGGACGAGCCGGCCGGAGAACCTTCGCAGGGCTCGCCAAGGCGCCGGCGGGCGCGAACCTTGCCACGGATCGGCCAGCCATCCGCCGCGCAGCGGTGCGCAGCACCCCGCCGGCAAGTGCGCCAATGGAATCGGGATAGCCGCCCGGCGTTCGCGGCGGCAATTTGCCAATCCACGACAGCAGCGTCTCCACATCCCGGGCCTGGCCCGGCGAGGCGGCGAAGCGGGTCGGATCGGCGGCTGGGAGCTTGTCAATGATGGTGAGCCGGGTCTCGGCCGTCGTGCCATGGCGGGCGTAGACGCGGCCGTCGATTGCGGCCGTGAACACGACGGTAGCCTTCTCCTGCAGGCGTATGAAAGCCGATCGCCATTTTGAGTTGTCCGGGGAAAGGTCGGCGCCGGTGATCGCGACCAGCCGCCCGCCGGGCTGAAGGCGGGCTAGCGCGGACGTCAGATGTCGCCATCCGGCGTCGGCGACACGGCCGTCGACGAAGGCGCCGACGGTGAACGGCGGGTTCATCAACACCACGGATGGCTTGACCCCGGCGTCGAGATGGTCGTCGATGTGAGCCGCGTCATGACGGTAGCGCGCAGCGCCCGGAAACAGCA
>NZ_RZSC01001569.1:0-480 GCF_003998155.1 Mesorhizobium sp. M1E.F.Ca.ET.063.01.1.1 | reverse complement strand
GTCCGCGCGCGCTCGCCGAAGATCTCGAGAATCAGCCCGGTGCGGTCGAGCACCTTGGCGTTGAGTTCCTTTTCGAGATTGCGCTGCTGCACCGGCGTCAGCGGGTGGTCGACGATGACCAGCTCCGCCTTGCGCTCCTTCACGATGTCGGCGAACTCCGCCACCTTACCGCTGCCGAGCAGCGTCGCCGGGCGTGGGTCGGCGACCGTCACCACCGCGGTGTGGACCGGATTGAGATCGATGGCGCTCGCAAGGCCGACCGCTTCGTCGTGGCGGGCATCGGCCGAGCGACTCAGGCGCGGACGGTTCGAATCGTCTTCGCCGCGCGGCTGACGGGTAAGCACCGGCACAATGACGACCGCCCGGGTCGGATCCTTAGCCTCCGGCCCGAGCTGGTGCCCTTGTTTCCCGCGAACGCTGCGGTCCGCGTCCTTTTCACGTGCCAATCAGGCGCCCTGGCCTTCCTCGCCATCGAACATC
>NZ_RZSC01001568.1:0-480 GCF_003998155.1 Mesorhizobium sp. M1E.F.Ca.ET.063.01.1.1 | reverse complement strand
CTGTCATCAAGCCTGTCGAACTGATAGTGGAGTGCGCCGCGCGCGTTGCAGGATTTCTCGGCGGCGACGCACTCCACTATCAGTTCGACAGGCTTGATGACAGCGGTTGGACGCTCAACGGCAAAAGGCAGACGCAAGTGGCCGATCTTGTCGACCTCGACCTTGGTTTCACGCCGGCGTCGAATCTCCTGCCGATCCGGCGCCTTGGCCTGAGGCCCGGCATTTCGACGCCCGCTCCGGCGGCCTATCTGGCCTTTCCCGAGCTGAGGCTTGAACGCCTCGACCAGACCTATAGCCGCCTCGACGATACCCGCTATGCCTATGCCGCGCCGAAATTCGGCTACCACCAGGTGCTGGAGGTTTCGTCGTCCGGCTTCGTTGTCGACTATCCAGGTCTGTGGAAAGCCATCGCATGCGCCGAGCGCGCTTAAACACTGGTCGGCGTCGACAGGACGACCGCGGCATGGCTCATAATGACGC
>NZ_RZSC01001567.1:0-481 GCF_003998155.1 Mesorhizobium sp. M1E.F.Ca.ET.063.01.1.1 | reverse complement strand
CTCGTCGAAAGCCGCGGCATGAAGCAGGTCACCGACACCGGCGCCATCGAGAAGGCGGTGGATGAGGTGATCGCCGCCAATCCGGACAAGGTTGAGCAGGCGCGCGCCAAGCCGACCATGGCCGGCTGGTTCGTCGGCCAGGTGATGAAGGCGACCGGCGGCAAGGCCAATCCGCAGGCCGTCAACGACCTGGTCAAGGCCAAGCTCGGCATCGAATAAAGCGATGTTCGTCCGTACCGCCAGCGAGCGCGATCTTGTTGCGATCCGCGCGCTGCTGGTCGAGACGTGGCACGCGACCTATGACGCCATCTATGGCGTCGAAAGGGTGACGGCGATCACCGACGACTGGCATTCGATCGCCTCGCTGAAGGCGCGGCTGACGCGGCCGAACTCCGAATTCCTGGTCGCCGACGACGGCAAGCGGCTCGGCGGCATGGCTTTCGCCGCCGCCACCACCGACCCGAAGATTGTCCTCCTGCAC
>NZ_RZSC01001566.1:0-483 GCF_003998155.1 Mesorhizobium sp. M1E.F.Ca.ET.063.01.1.1 | reverse complement strand
GTCCTGGCCTGATTTTTCCCCGCCTTATGCGAGCGCCGCATCCATGATGCGGAATTGCACCGTGCGATTGCCGTTCCAATGGTTCGCCGAGAGCGAACCGGCGACATGCACGGTCTTGCCTCTGTTCTTGAACAGAAATTCGCCGAGCGCGGTGTCGACGGCGCGGAATGCGATCGCCTGGATGTTGCCGCCGCTTTGCGACTGCAGGTCGGCGCGGATGTGATTGGTGCCGATCGGCCGCGCATCGGCAAGCCTGTGACGCGGCAGCACGAATACCGGCGCGATATGCCCGGCACCGAACGGGCCGGCTTTTTCCAGCGCATCGAGAAGCGAAAGCGTCGCGCCCTCGGCGGCTAAGGCTCCGTCGATCGCCAGGCTTTCCTCGCTCTGCAGCCGGAACACGTCCGCCGCCGCGCGCTCCTCGAAGAAGGCTCTGAGCGCGCCGAGCTTGGCGCGCTCGACGGTGATGCCGGCCGCCATGCC
>NZ_RZSC01001565.1:0-485 GCF_003998155.1 Mesorhizobium sp. M1E.F.Ca.ET.063.01.1.1 | reverse complement strand
CGGTACTTGGCCGCAACGGGCTGGTCAACTCGACGCTGGTGCAGCTGGGGCTGGTGCCGAAGCCGGTCGAATGGCTGCTCTATTCCGAATTCGCCGTGGTGCTCGCCATGGTGCATCTCTACACGCTGTTCATGGTGACGCCGATCTTCAACACGCTGATGCGCATCGACCGCTCGCTGTTCGAGGCCGCGCGCGACGCCGGCGCCTCCGGCTGGCAAATTTTGTGGAACGTCGTCATCCCGCTGGCCAAGCCAGGCATGGCGATCGGCACCATCTTCGTCGTCACGCTGGTGATGGCCGACTTCTCCACCGTCCAGGTGATGTCGGGCGGGCAGAGCGCCTCGGTCGCGCTGATGATGAAGAACCAGATGTCGCTGCTGCAGTATCCGGCCGCCGCCGCCAACGCGGTGGTGCTTCTGGTGCTGGTGCTTTTGATGGTCGCCGGCATCCTGCGCATCGTCGACATCCGCAAGGAGCTCTGAGGC
>NZ_RZSC01001564.1:0-485 GCF_003998155.1 Mesorhizobium sp. M1E.F.Ca.ET.063.01.1.1 | reverse complement strand
GAGTTTTCGGGGAGCAGGGGACTCGGCCAGCCGTTCAGGGGAAACCCTGGACGGCCTTTCTTTGATTCGCCCTCTTTCCGATTCGGGGCTGTGGCGATTCGCGGTTTGTGATTCGATCAGGCGTGAACTACATGCTCGCCCGAAAATCGAGTCTCCAGCCAACTGCAGGGCCGCATGAGCGAACCGGTAAGCCCGACTGAACCCGAACCGCAGCCGCATGAGGAGGCGCCGGAACCGCGCCGCGAGCCGGTATTCAACCTGCCGCCGGTGGTGCAGGCGGTAGTTGCGATTTGCCTCGTCGTCTATCTGGCCGAAAACTATCTTCTCACGCCAGCGCAAGACGACACGTTTGTCTCGACCTTCGCCTTCACGCCGGCTTTCTATTCGGGTCTTTACCCGCCAAGCGTCTATTTGCTGGTTCAGCCTTTCACTTATGCGTTCATGCATGGCAGTTGGGCGCATCTCTTGGTCAATATGGTCTGGCT
>NZ_RZSC01001563.1:0-486 GCF_003998155.1 Mesorhizobium sp. M1E.F.Ca.ET.063.01.1.1 | reverse complement strand
GCCCGGTCGTCGAGCACCACCGCCTGGATATTGTCGACCGAGATCTTGCCGATCTGCAAGCGGTCGACCGTCACCACGGCGGCCTTGATCGAGCCATTGGCAGTGTTGACCTCGTGGATGAAATCCGACGGGCTGAGCGAGATGCCGACGCGGCGCGCCGTGGACGTGTTGATGGCGACCAGCGTCGCGCCGGTGTCGATCATGCCGTCGACCTGGCGGCCGTTGACCTTGAACGCAGAGCTGAAGTGTCCGCGCGCGTCGGCGTTGACCACCACCTTGCGGCCGAGCGGCAGCGGCGCGGCAGGCTTGTCCGGAACCGCGGCGAGGTTCAGGGCCGGCTGCGGCTCGGTCGCCGGCCTGGAGGCTGCCGTCGGTTTGAACAGCCCATCGAGCATCTGCGGGTTCGACTGATAGATGATCGGGATCGATGCCGATGTTCCGGCAAAGACGCCAAGGAAGAGGAGCTTGCGCAGCATGGGACCGGCC
>NZ_RZSC01001562.1:0-486 GCF_003998155.1 Mesorhizobium sp. M1E.F.Ca.ET.063.01.1.1 | reverse complement strand
GAACGTACGTGCACAGGGCTCCGCAGGCGGATACCACCAAGGGCTGGTCTTTGTCTTCTGACGAGTGGATTTCCTTTTATGAGGGGTTTGGAATTCCCAGCCACTCTTCTGATTCCCAGCCACTCTTCTGAGAAGAGATGAAGGTGAGCATCTTGAAGGGACCGATATTGTCACTGGGTGGACCTAATGCGTTCCGGTCCGCACGCGCGACAGTGGCAATGTGATTGTGGCGATCAAGCAGGCCCACTCGTTCTTTCCAGACGCGCACTGCCCTGACGACACCCTATGCCGCGGGTCTGCACGCTTCGGAGACGTAGGACCGAAGGTCGGCGACATTCACAGCGGACGTGGCGTGATCCGGGTCGAGCACGGCAAGGGCTGCAAGGACCGCATGGTTATGCTCTCGGCGCAGCTTCTGCACATCCTGCGGGTCGACTGGTGACTAAGGAAACCGCAGGGCTGGCTGTTTCCGGCCGGGATGCAAAT
>NZ_RZSC01001561.1:0-487 GCF_003998155.1 Mesorhizobium sp. M1E.F.Ca.ET.063.01.1.1 | reverse complement strand
CACGGTGACCGACCAGACCCAGGTGGCGGCCACCATCGCGGCCGCGAGGGCCTGATGCCGGAAGAAACGATGTCGAAGGATCGGCTGCCGATCGAACGCGTCTCGCCTGCTGCCGAGGCCGCCATCCTTGCCCTCAACAACGAACATGCGGCCGAATTGTCCTGGCTGGAGCCGGAGCGGTTGTCGTTCCTTATCGGCCAGGCTTTCTACACGCGCCGCATCGGTGCTCTCGAAGCCTTCATCATGTGCTTCGATCAGAACGCCCGCTACGACAGCCCGAATTTTCTCTGGTTTCGCGAGCGTTATCCGCGCTTCGTCTATGTCGACCGGGTGGTTGTAGCGGCCGAGGCGCGCGGCCGCGGCCATGCCCGGCGCCTCTACGAGGATCTGTTCGACCATGCCCGGCGCGCCGGCCACACGATCGTCACCTGCGAGGTCAATGCCGATCCGCCGAACCCCGCCTCGGATGCCTTCCACGCCGCGCTTG
>NZ_RZSC01001560.1:0-487 GCF_003998155.1 Mesorhizobium sp. M1E.F.Ca.ET.063.01.1.1 | reverse complement strand
GCTTCAGCGCTGCCTGCTCGGCGGCCGCGCGTAAGGTCTCGGCGATCTCGCGGCCATAAATGGTGCCGTCATCGACAATGGCGAACAATTCGTTCTGCCAGAGCCGGGTGAGGATCGTGGCCACCGCATTGCGTTCGTCGTCGCCGCGCGGCCGCCGAGCAGGCAGCGCTGAAGCCGGTCTTCGTCGACACGTTCCGGCCGCAGCTCGACAATCAGATCGGGCTCATCGGCCGGCTGAAGAAGGCAGGCGCGACCAAGGTGTTCGCCGGCGGCGACGGCGACGACATCGCCATCATGGGGCGCGACGCAGCCCAGCTCGGTGCCGGCATCACCTTCGCCGGCGGCGAAAATCTGCGCGCCCCGCCCGGAGATGTGCCCTATGCCGCCGGCACGCTGATGGTCGCGCCGCCCGAATGGGCCGAAATCGCCGACCCCAAGGTCGTGCAGGCTTTTGGCGAAAGGAACATTGTGACGGACGGCTATACCT
>NZ_RZSC01000155.1:0-10049 GCF_003998155.1 Mesorhizobium sp. M1E.F.Ca.ET.063.01.1.1 | reverse complement strand
GGATGGCGTGGTAGAGGAACACGGCATGCATGGCCTCGCGCACCGGTTCGTTGCCGCGGAACGAAAAGGAGAGGTTCGACACGCCGCCCGAAATATGGACATGAGGAAGCGTCGCGGTGATCTCGCGCGCAGCGTCGATGAAATCGACACCGTAATTGTTGTGTTCATCGATGCCGGTGGCGATGGCGAACACGTTCGGATCGAAGACGATATCCTCGGACGGGAAGCCTGCCTGTTCAGTCAGGAGCTTGTAGGCGCGGGTGCAGATCTCGACCTTGCGCGCCCTGGTGTCGGCCTGGCCGTCCTCGTCGAAGGCCATGACGACCACCGCAGCGCCATAGGCGCGCACCAGCCTGGCATGATGCAGGAACGCTTTCTCGCCTTCCTTCATGGAGATGGAGTTGACCAGCGGCTTGCCCTGGACGCATTTCAGGCCGGCCTCGATGACTTCCCACTTGGAACTGTCGATCATCACGGGAACGCGGGCAATGTCCGGCTCGGCCGCGATCAGGTTGAGATATTCGACCATCGCCTTCTTCGAATCGATCAGGCCCTCGTCCATGTTGATGTCGATGATCTGGGCGCCGTTGGCGACCTGGTCGCGCGCGACATCGAGCGCGGCGACATAGTCGCCCGCCGTGATCAGCTTCCTGAACCTGGCGGAGCCCGTGACATTGGTGCGCTCGCCGACATTGACGAACGGAATCTCGTCGGTCAGCGTGAACGGCTCGAGGCCCGACAGGC
This sequence comes from Mesorhizobium sp. M1E.F.Ca.ET.063.01.1.1, assembly GCF_003998155.1. Taxonomy (NCBI): domain Bacteria; kingdom Pseudomonadati; phylum Pseudomonadota; class Alphaproteobacteria; order Hyphomicrobiales; family Phyllobacteriaceae; genus Mesorhizobium; species Mesorhizobium sp. M1E.F.Ca.ET.063.01.1.1. The sequence goes on along the minus strand of NZ_RZSC01000155.1, from coordinate 9,305 downwards.
GCATCTTCGGCTCGATCTTCGGGATGGCGCGCGGCGGATATTTCTTCACCGCCGCCGCGATGGCGCGGATATGGTCCGGCGTCGAGCCGCAGCAGCCGCCGACGACATTGACCAATCCGTCGCGCGCAAAACCCTCGATCTGTTCAGCCATGAATTCCGGGCTCTCGTCATACCGGCCGAATTCATTAGGCAGGCCGGCATTCGGATAGGCGCAGACAAAGGTGCCGGCTACGCCCGAAAGCTCATCCAGATGCGCGCGCATGGCGTTGGCGCCGAGCGCGCAATTGAGGCCGATCGTGAACGGGCTGGCGTGACGGACCGAATGCCAGAGCGCCGTCGGCGTCTGGCCGGAGAGCGTGCGGCCGGACAGGTCGGTGATCGTGCCGGAGATCATGACCGGCAGATGAATGCCCTTTTCGACAAAGATCTCGTTGCAGGCGAAGATCGCCGCCTTGGCGTTCAGCGTGTCGAAGATGGTCTCGATCAGGATGATGTCGGCGCCGCCATCGAGCAGCCCGCGCAGCTGCTCGCCATAGGCATAGCGCAATTTGTCGAAAGTCACGGCGCGGTAACCGGGATTGTTGACATCCGGCGACATCGAGGCGGTGCGGTTGGTCGGCCCGAGAGCGCCGGCGACAAACCGCCGCTTGCCGTCTTCCTGTTGTGCCCGGATCAAAGCACGGCGGACAAGCCGAGCGCCGTCGCGATTGAGGTCGTAGACGGCATTCTCCATGCCGTAATCGGCCTGCGCTATGGAGGTTGATGAGAAGGTGTTGGTCTCGATGATGTCCGCGCCGGCAATAGCGTACTGATAATGAATGTCCTCGATCGCCTTGGGCTGGCTCAGGATCAAAAGATCGTTGTTGCCCTTCTGGTGACAGGCGCAACCGACGAACCTGTCGCCGCGGAAATGGTCCTCGTCGAAACCAAGACCCTGGATCTGGGTGCCCATGGCACCGTCAAGGATCAGGATGCGTTCGCGCGCAGTAGCTTGAAGCGTAGCCAGGATTTCCGACCCGTCTCGCTTCTCGCCGGCCGGACCAAACAGATCGTCCAGTGAGAACGGACTTTGCGACATTCTTTGTCCTTGTAACGACTGTTCAGCCAGTAGTCACATAAAGACATCTTTATGTCAACATGCCTTTGGCGAGGCAATCCGTTACCGCTAAAGCTTCCCGGAGTTAGATGCGGGTAAGACGCAGCGCCGCAACGCGATTGCATCGAGCTCGTCAGGTCAGAGGGTAAGGGCGAGCATTGAACTCTGCCTCGCGTCCCTCCACTGGATTGGTCAGCACGGCAAAGATATGTCTGCTCATCGGGATATCCCTTCCGTTCGGCAGCGGCCTTATTTTAGCAATATCTGGAGAAACGGCCAGCCAAAGGACGTCCCGCCAGCGCGCGTTTCCTCTCGAAATGGGCAATGCCCAGCGCATCGGCCTTGTCGGTTACTGTGACGAGACGAACAGGATATAAGCTATTTGGCAGCAGCTGGTCGAGGAAAGCCTCACCGTCATGAAACCGATGAACGAAGAGCATCTTGCAGTCCTACGCAGGCACATGGTCGAGATGATTGCAATCCATGCCGATCTTGCAATCGAGCGCCGACCGTAAGGCGTCCATTACGGCTCCGGCGGGCTCCGCGCGCATCTGCACGAGGTCGATATCCTCGGAATAGCGGGCGGCTGGCTTAAGATAGAGCTTGTAGAGCGCCGTCCCGCCACGAAATGCCAGGGCGTCGGCCAGCACCGGGTTGGAGAATATCTCCACCAGCGCTCGGCTGATGACGAGGTCTTGCTCGACCTGGATGTCCTGAACCCACGGCGCCTGCGCGCGCCATTCAGTGATGTAGTCGCGCGGGATCATAGCTCGGACTCCACAGTGACATTGATGGAAAGCCGCCAGCCGTCATCACGAACGGCGTCTTGTTGCGAGGCGGCCGGCAACAGGACAGCCGTGCTGCGCGCGTGCTTGCGCACATAGGTTTTGAGCGGTCCCGTCCGGTCGTCCGCACCGGCCCGATCCATCAGGTAGCCAAGCCTCTGCGCCCACGGCACGGGAGCGGTTTCGGCCGCGGCAACCAGTTTTTCAGGATCGATGCTGTCGACGAGTTCTCCCAGGATCGTCGCGACCTGATCAAGGCCGCCGACATGGTCATGATAGCCGACGAGGTCGATCGCCGTGGCCTCGGGGGTTGAGACAAGGACAGTGCCGCGCGGCGTGTTGAAGCTCTGGGTGGCCACAGACGCGATTTTTTTGCGGACGACGAATCCCACGCGCACCACGCCGCAAACGAGAGGACGGCGCGCCTTGGCCACCATCACCTGAAATTCCTGGGGACGATGATGGGCCGCGCCGTGGAACTGGGCGGCGGACAGCAGGCCCGCATAGGTGGGCTGGCCCAGCCGTTTCATCAGGGCCGGAATGAACTGCTCGGCGGGCAGGCTGCCGAGAGATTGGTACTCCGGGGGCACTATGACGTAAAAACCTCGTGCCGGGGATGCGATCAGGCCCTGTTTACTCAAGCGATGCAGGGCCAGCTTCGTCGCAGCCGCCGATACGCCAAGCGCGTCCTGGGCGTCGGACGAGTTGAAGTGATAGCGCCCGCTGGCGGCGGAGCGGGAAATGAAGTCACGGGCGTGCAGGCGGGATTCTGATTTCATGTGCGCAAAGTATCATTTTTCGATACTTTGCGCAATCAATTCTAGCCCGACCTCTGTTTAGGAACGAGACCCCGGCCAATGCGGATAACGTCATCCAGTACCGAGCGTATCTGCGGCCGGGGAAACTCGGCATCGTCCCCCGAACCCTCCCCGACCTTAAGCACCGCATCAAGCTTGACTACCACGCCGGCAAGGGAAGCAGAGGGCGTTTCGGACAATAGCTCAAGCAGATCCTCCGCTCGGTCGGCAGCCTCGCGCTCGGCCCGCAATGTTGCCGAATAGCCAATTTCCTTATCGGCGGCATCCCAGCGCGCCTGATGAGCCGCGAAGTCGGCTTCACCCCGCGCCCGCATTGCCGTATCTTCTGGACAATGATCGAGCACGTCGCGAAGCGCCCTAAGTGAATGCAGCGTCAAGCTCTTGCCCCCGCGCAGCTGAATGGTTGCGCAAGGAAAGCCAACGGTCTCGGCGAGTATCCGCTCAAGGCGCTGCTGCTGACGGCACAGCCGTTCAGTGTGCTCGTGAGCCGCCTGCCATTTGCGCCACACTACCACCGCGGGATCCGCGGATTGATCTGTTTCCAAATCATTGCGGGCAAACGCATTTCGCTTTGATCCAACAATTGCAATTGCCGTTCCCGCAAGTACCCTCCTCCGAGTGACGAGAGGCTGAGTCGTGGTATTGTCGGAATCACCCATGATCCGAGCTCCTCAACAGCTTGGTTGTGGCGAGGTCGAATAGGGTGTTGCACCACCCTGTTCGGCCGCTTTGCACCCAAAAGTCTTAAATGATGCCAAGGGTATTTTCAATACCTTAGGCATCATATGATGCCAATAGGATCATATTTAATGATAACAAGTGAGCAGCTGAGGGCGGCACGGGCTCTGCTGCAATGGGATCAGAAGAAGCTAGCGGCAGCATCAAAAGTTTCGACGGCAACAATCAAGCGCTTGGAGCCGCTCGCAGGGCCCTTACGGGCAAACCAAGTTACTGTCGAAGCTCTTCGTCGCGCGCTTGAAACAGCTGGCGTCGAATTTATCCCAGAAAATGGCGGCGGACCAGGCGTCCGGCTTTCCCGTCCCTATGACGGCAAATGACGCCCGGCGGAAGCCACGGCGCCTCTGGCCCTCGACCATAGACGCACCGGCATTGGCCATGAGCGCCTTAAACTATGCAGAGCTAGCCGGCCTTCATTAGGCGACGATACCTATTCGGCGCCGTCCGGCGAAAGGTTCCCGGCCCATCTCCACACCTCGCCGAACATCCGCTTGTGCACGCCAGCACGAAGCCGATGTTCAGCAGGGCGCCCGGCCTGACCCGTCCGCCGCGCGCCCAGGCCGCGCCCTTGATGATATTCACCTGCTCGGCTTCGTTGAGATCGGCGCGGTGTCTGATCCAGCTTTGTAGGTGCATTTGGCGACTAGCAATGATGGAGGGGGCTTGCCGCGGGCGGCGAGGTCGAGATCGGCCGAGGCTCCTCCGACGCCACCTCCCCGGTCGTGGCACCCGACAACCTGGCTGAAGTTGGCTCGGGTTGGCCAATGGCCCGTTGTTCCTGCGGGTGATTGGGCAAGGCAAGGCTGTCGGCGCCGAGCGATTGAACGAACAGGAGGTGGCCCAGCTGATCAAGCGTGCAGCAGTCACCGCCGGCGCCGGCGGCGACCTGTCGGAAGGCGAACGCGGCCAAATGTTTGCCGGCCATTCACTGCAGGCCTCGCCTCTTCGGCCGAGGTCGACGAGCGCTAAGTGCAAAAGCAGCTCGGCCACGCCTCGGCCGAAATGACGCGAAAATGTCCGCGCCGGCCGATCGGTTCCGAGTCAACTAGCCAAGGCGAGCGGACTGTAGGAACAAAAGGCTTCCTCCCTCCCCTGCCTGACCACAAGACTGTGTGTCCGGACGGATCGCTCAACTGTTCGGGGTGATCAGTTTCAATGATGGAAAATAGGTGCGGTAGCGGCCGACGTCGCGGGTGAGCAGCGGCAGCCCGTTGACGGCGGCTTGGGCTCCAATGAAGAAGTCGGGTAACACGCCAGTGCGTGATCCGCCCGACTTGCGATACTGCGTAAAGACCTTTCCAGCGAGAAACAGGGCGTCTCGCGGCATCGGGGCGATCTCCAGCCCCGCCTCAACTACAAACGCCTCGAGATCCTCGATGCGTTCATATCGAACGGCAAGCTCGGCATAGACAGAATCGTTTATCAGCAGAGGTCCATTGAGGCTCGCCGCCTCCAGCTGAGCGATCGACCAATCCGCCCAATTCGGATCATCGGTGACAAGGTCGAGCAGAACGTTGGTGTCGACCAGTGTCACGCTTCGCCACGCGTCAGTGCCATGATCTCGTCGGTACCGAGCCCCTTGCCGGCATGACCACGCAATTTCGCGAAGCGGCTCGCCGGCGGCTCCTTGTCGGCGCGTGCAAGCACCACGCTACCATCGGCAGCGCGGCGGAAATCAACCTTGCTGCCCGGACCAATGCCGAGGAGATCGCGGACCGGCTTCGGGATGGTCACCTGTCCCTTGGCTGTGACTGTAGTGGTCATGGTCGCCTTCCGTAATACCAGATTTACAGAAGGTATTACCTTAGGGTCAAATTTTCAACCAGGTCCGATCGTTCGCTCGTAGCTCCGCTTTTTGTACGGCGCCCTTGAGCCAATCTGCATATGTCGAAAGATTGCGATTTTCATCGACCTGGTGACGGCATGTCGATCGAACAGAATATTGCCGTTTAAGGTAGGGCGACCTTGTAGCTCGCCTTCTCTGCTCCCGGGCGCTCTCGCAATGGCTCTGGTGGATATTGCCTGACGGCGGAGCTGCCTCCAAGCGAGGTGGACCCTTCGATCTTCCTGGCCACCAAGCTGAGCTGCAAGGGCCACGGTGCGAGGCGTTCACATTCTATCCCGTCATCTTTGCCGTTACGCCATTTGTTCGCAACGCGGCCATCAACATCGGGCCGACCGAGAACTGCCCTGTCCTAGGAGCCCTTTGCGCTCCTCCGGCTTCAGCGGAGTTGCGTCTTCCGGCTCCCGAAAAAGGTCTGTCACGACTCGTTCCACAAGTCGCGATCCTTGAGGACATCGCGACAAAAGCCTCGATGCGCGCTTCCGTTCCGGCATCGCCGGTCTCCCTGCGCCGTTAGGGACGACCGACCGCGACCGGACGATCAGCCCTACCCTGCCCTGAAGCTCCAGCGAGTCGATTAGAAACCCGGCCGGACATCAGCCGCCTTGGATGGCAATTGCCGTGGTCAGGAGGATCAGGCTCAGCATCGCCAACACCGCGCGGAGAACGTGCGAGAGTTCCCACCGGTTACGAAACGCCGTCCACTCTTGCGTCGCACAAGTGCGTCCCCGTCGCTGCCCTGGGTTGCGAAGAAACGCTTCGCCGGCGCAGTCAATTCCACCTCTTGCAGCCAGTGCTTGTTGATCGGCTGGGTCATGAACCAGAAGACAAGCTGCATAATCAGGAGCCCGGTCAACGCGCAGGCAATCAGCCAGAGCTCGACAGAGCCGCTCGACGTCAGCATCAACGCAAACGTCGCGACGATCCCGCCGACCTCGGCGATGCCGCCTCCGATCGTGAAGCCCGGATAGTAGATCCGCTGGACAACAAAATACTCTTGCCTGGAGAGCCGCATTTTGCCCGGCAGCTCCAGCGCGTGGGCGAGCGCCATGGCCATCGCGCTCGCCACGAGGATGACGGTCAGGACCTCCACGAAAACATACATCAATGGACCTCTCACTCCGGCGTGAGTGCTTCGTAAAAGCAGCTTCAATGAATTCGAGCGACAACAATCAGATCGAACGTAATGGTCCAGACCGGGTTCCATCGACCAAGAAGGGCTTGATGACTAGCAATGACGAAGGGGCTTGCCGTGGGCTTCCTCGCACCAGTCGCACATGGGGCGCTGTATGTCGTCGTCACCTGGGCGGAACGCCCGGTCGTTGCGAAGCAAGGGGTCGACCTAAACCTTTTCCGCCGACAGGCGTTGTTCGTTCCAGAGGGACCGAGCGACGCCAGCGGGGAGGACCACCCGATGTATTTCATGGCATTGGCCACCGACTACGATGGCACGCTGGCGCATGACGGCCTGGTTGCCGCAAGCACGCTCTCGGCGCTGGAGAAGCTGAAGAAGTCCGGCCGCAAGCTCATCCTGGTCACCGGCCGCGAATTGCCGGATCTGAAAGAGGTGTTTCCCGAACTCAGCATCTTCGACAAGGTGGTCGCGGAAAACGGCGCGCTGATCTACACGCCGGGCAGCGAGGAAGAGCGCACGATCTCTCCTGCTCCGTCAGCCGACCTTGTCGACAAGCTCAAGAAGCGAGGCGTCAAGCCGCTGTCCGTCGGGCGTTCGATCGTCGCCACATGGGAACCGCACCAGGCAACAGTTCTAGACGTCATCAAGAAGCTCGGCCTTGAGCTGGAGATCATCTTCAACAAGGGCGCAGTGATGATCCTGCCTAGCGGCATCAACAAGGCGACGGGACTGACAGCCGCGCTCTCCGACCTGCGGCTTTCGCCCCACAATGTGGTCGCAGTCGGTGATGCCGAGAACGACCACGCCTTCCTCAGGGCCTCGGGATGCAGCGTTGCCGTCGCCAATGCCTTGCCGGCTGTGAAGGAGACAGCCGACCTCGTCACGAAAAGCGCCCGCGGCAAAGGTGTCGAGGACCTGATCCACAAGCTTATCAAGCTCGACCATCTGATCGCTCGAAAGCGCTCGCGCGGCGTTCTGTTGGGAACTGCTCATGGCAAGAAGATCTATCTGTCGCCAGTCGAGACCGTTCTGATCGCCGGAAGCTCCGGCATCGGCAAGTCCACATTGGCCACGGCGCTCACCGAGCGGCTCGTCGAGAAAGGGCTGCAGTTCTGTATCTTCGACCCGGAAGGCGACTATGACGGGCTGCAGGGCGCGGTGCCGCTCGGCGATGCCTCGAGCGCGCCGAGCAAGGACCAGTTGCTGGAGCTGATCGACAAGCCGGACAACAACATTGTGGTCAACGGACTGGCGCTGAAGGTCGACGAGCGGCCCGATTTCTTTGCCGAATTGCTGCCAGGCCTCGGCAGCGTCCGCTACCGCACGGCAAGGCCGAATTGGCTGATCATCGACGAGGCGCACCATCTTTTGCCCAAAAAGCGCGAGGACACCCGCGCCGTGCTTTCGCTCGAGCTGCCGGGCACGGTGCTGATCACCGTGCATCCGGAAGCGCTCTCGACAGGTGCCTTGCGTTTGGTGACGGCGGTCATTGCCCTCGGCCCAAAGGCGAAGGGCGTCATCAAAACCTTTTGCAAGGAGGCCGGGCTGGAGGCGCCGAAGAATATCCCGACGCCAAAGGGCGACCGTGTGCTGTTGTGGCGGCCGCAGGACGACAAGAAGCCTTTCCCCGTCAAGGCGATCGAACCCGACCAGTCGCTGAAGCGGCACAGCCGCAAATATGCCGAAGGCGAGCTCGATGAAGCCGCCAGCTTCTATTTCACCGGGCCAAAAAAGGCGATGAATCTGAGGGCCTACAATCTGATCATCTTCGCCCGGATGGCGGAAGGCATCGACGACAAGACCTGGGAGTATCACCTGCGCGCCGGCGACTATTCCAAATGGTTCCGCCAACAGATCAGGGACAAGGAGCTGGCACGCGAGACGGCCGAGGCCGAGAAGGACAAGCGTCTGTCGCCAGAGGAGAGCCGCAAGCGCGTGCTGGAGGCCGTGCGCCGCCGCTACACAGCGCCGGCCACGGCACCGGAGAAGTAACCCAGTCGATCCGGGCGGTCAGCTACCTCAGCTCGCCTCGCGCATTGCCTCGGCCGCCTGCAGGTCGACCGAGACAAGCTGGCTGACGCCCTGCTCGGCCATGGTGACGCCGAACAGCCGGTCCATGCGCGCCATGGTGATCGGGTTGTGGGTGATGATGACGAAGCGCGTCTCGGTGGTCTTCGCCATCTCTTCCATCAGATTGCAGAAGCGCTCGACATTGTGGTCGTCGAGCGGCGCGTCGACCTCGTCGAGGACGCAGATCGGCGCCGGATTGGTGAGGAAGACGGCAAAGATCAGCGACATCGCCGTCAGCGCCTGCTCGCCGCCGGACAGCAGCGTCATGGTCTGCGGCTTCTTGCCGGGAGGACGGGCAAGGATTTCGAGCCCCGCCTCCAGCGGATCTTCCGACTCGATGAGCTGCAGCTCGGCGGTGCCGCCGCCGAACAGATGCGAGAACAGCCGCTGGAAATGGCCGTTGACCACCTCGAAGGCCGACAGCAGCCGTTCGCGGCCTTCGCGGTTGAGGCTCTGGATCGCCTGACGCAGCTTGCGGATCGCCTCGATAATGTCCTCGCGCTCGGAAACGATGGTCTCCAAACGCTCGGACAGCTCCCGCTGCTCCTCCTCGGCGCGCAGATTGACGGCGCCGAGGCGCTCGCGCTCGATCTTCAGCCGGTCGAGCTGGCGCTCGACCTCGGCCATGTCGGGCATCGGATCGTCGGCTTCGAGACCGGTATGCTTGATGACGAGATGCGGCGGCGTGTTCAGCGCTTCCTGGATGCGCGCCTCGACCTCGGCGCGCCGCTCGTCGGCCGCCGTCAGCCGCTCCTCGGCGCGGACGCGGGTTTCGCGCGCTTCGGCGAGCGACTGGATGGCGGCGGTCGCCGCCTTGTCG
>NZ_RZSC01001559.1:0-487 GCF_003998155.1 Mesorhizobium sp. M1E.F.Ca.ET.063.01.1.1 | reverse complement strand
ACGGTGATGCGCCGGTATTTCTTCAGCGATTGCATGGTCACTGCCAGCGCGTGTCGACGGGCGCCGGAACGGCGTCGCGGGCCTCGGCCACGACAGCCATCAGCGCGCGCTGCACCGCTTCCACGCCTTCGCCGGTGACGGCCGACAACAGCAGCGGCGCGCGGCCGGCGGCGCGCTTAAGCGAGGCCGTCTTCTTCTTGCGCGCCTCGGCGTCGAGGATGTCGATCTGGCTGAGCGCCACGATCTCGACCTTCTCGGCCAGCCCGTGGCCATAGGCCTCGAGCTCGGCGCGCACGGTCTTGTAGGCTTTGCCGGGGTTCTCTTCCTGGGCGGAGACGAGATGCAGCAGCACGCGCGTGCGCTCGACATGGCCGAGGAAGCGGTCGCCAATGCCGACGCCCTCATGCGCGCCCTCGATCAGCCCGGGGATGTCGGCGATGACGAATTCGCGACCGTCGATCCGGGCGACGCCGAGGCCGGGATAGAG
>NZ_RZSC01001558.1:0-487 GCF_003998155.1 Mesorhizobium sp. M1E.F.Ca.ET.063.01.1.1 | reverse complement strand
GAGAAGGATCTGGAATCCCCTCTGGCGTCCACCTTCCTGCTCATCGTCACCATCGCGCCGGAGAGCGACCCGGCGGCGCTTCAGCGCATCATCAAGCTGCGCTCGGGCAAGGACACGCTGTTCGTGCTGCCCAAATGGCAGACCATGCCGTTGCTGGACCATCAAGGCTGGGAGACGAAGGTCGATCGGTTGCCGAACACGGTCGTCAACGATTGGCTCGGACGCCTCGCCAAGGCCAAGCTCGGCGAAGGCAAGGTGACGGTCGATCAGATCGATGTCGAAGGGCGCAAGATCGCCGTGCCCGAGGACCTGCAATGGGTGGCCGACGATCATCCGCTGATCGCTGCCGGCGACGGCAAGGCCGTTCTCGCCGAACTCGACAACGAGCCGTTCTACATCCTGACCGATCCCGACCTCATCAACAACGCGGCGCTGAAGGATCCGCAAAAGGCCGCGGCCGCGCTCGACATGATCGCCATGCTGGAAC
>NZ_RZSC01001557.1:0-489 GCF_003998155.1 Mesorhizobium sp. M1E.F.Ca.ET.063.01.1.1 | reverse complement strand
CTTCAACTCGGTGCGGGCGTTCCGCAAGCTGGCTGCCCACGAAGAGGCCTTCCAGCAGGAGCTGATGCTGCTCACCCTTGCCCTACCGGCGGGCTGGTTCATCTCGGTGTCGTGGCGCGGCTACGCGCTGCTGATCGGCGCGGTGCTGCTGCTGATCATGGTCGAAGTGCTCAACACCGGCATCGAGGCTGCCTGCGACGCCTTCAGCCGCGAGTTCAATGTCGACATCCAGCTCGCCAAGGATTGCGGTTCGCTGGCAGTGCTGATCTCGGTAGTGATCGTAGCCGGCGTCTGGGGCATCGCCATTATCGAGCGCATCACGGGACTACCGATCTAGTATAGCGCTTCCTACATGACGGTTACCAAAGGAGACTGTCATGTCGGACGCCGCTGATTTTTCGTTGCTCGAGCGAGCCGGCCTGCCGGACGATCTGCGCTGGCTGACGCAAAAATATCCGCGCGAGACCTGGCAGGGCCACGGCAATATTC
>NZ_RZSC01001556.1:0-489 GCF_003998155.1 Mesorhizobium sp. M1E.F.Ca.ET.063.01.1.1 | reverse complement strand
CGTCAACGCCGATCTCAAATGGTCGCCCGAGCGCGGCACCATCGTCGGGCTCACAGGAAGGACCACCATCGAGAGCACCACCACGGCCGGGGAAAGTGGCGATGTGCTCTACTCGGGCAGGCTTACCGGCGAACGCCAGGTCCGCGCCAATCTGACGGCGAATTCCGCGCTTGGCCTCGACTGGCGCGACTATACCGGCTCCGACGGCCATGACCTGATCCTGAGCGCCGAGGCCGGCCTGACGTGGTGGCTGAACCGCTATGCCGGCCTCACCACAAGGGTCAGGACCGAGAAGCTGAACAGCAACCTGCCCGGCCGCGACTATGTCGCCAACAGCATCTTCCTGGGGCTGAAGGTGCAGCGCTGAGGAGGCCGGCGCCTGGAGCGTTTCACCGTTTCAACGAAACGGCGAACCGCTCTATCCTTTTGTTTTGATGCAATTCCGGACGGAAAACCGCTCGCACTTTTCCTGGAATTGCTCTACAGCGC
>NZ_RZSC01001555.1:0-490 GCF_003998155.1 Mesorhizobium sp. M1E.F.Ca.ET.063.01.1.1 | reverse complement strand
GTCGCAAACTGCGGCTGCGTCACGCCGAATTCGTCCAGCGCCCGCTCGACCCGCAGCCTGTAGGCGCCTGCCGCCTGTCGCAGCAGATAACCGAGATAGCCTTTCTCGCCGCGCTTGCCTTCGCCGGGAGCGGGGATGGCCGAGGACGCTTTCTGCTTGCGCATGATGTCAGAGCTCTTATACGTTGTTCGAACTCTGACATTATCGCGAGATGGAGCGGAAGACGATGGGCTATCGGATCTTTCTTGCCGGCGCTTCCGGCGCGATCGGCCGCCGCCTGGTTCCGCAGCTGCTGGAGGCAGGCCATCTGGTGACGGCGACCACGCGCCGCGCTGCAAAGGCCGCGGAGCTGCGCGCAATCGGCGCCGATGCGGTGCTGATCGATGTATTCGATGCCGGCGATTTGCGCGCCGCCGTCGCAGCGGCGAGGCCCGAGATCGTCATCCATCAGCTCACCGACCTGCCGCCTGGGCTCGATCCCGCCCTGATG
>NZ_RZSC01001554.1:0-491 GCF_003998155.1 Mesorhizobium sp. M1E.F.Ca.ET.063.01.1.1 | reverse complement strand
GGCCCGAGCAGCGCAAGATCCTGATGATGATCTCGGACGGCGCGCCGGTCGACGATTCGACGCTTTCGGTCAATCCCGGCAACTATCTGGAGCGGCACCTGCGCGCGGTGATCGAGCTGATCGAGACGCGCTCGCCGGTCGAATTGCTCGCCATCGGCATCGGCCACGACGTCACGCGCTACTATCGCCGCGCCGTCACCATCGTCGATGCGGAGGAACTGGCCGGCGCCATGACCGAGCAGTTGGCCTCGCTGTTCGGCGAGGAGAGCGCGCGCGATACGCGGCGCGGCGGCCTGCGGCGCGCCGGATGATCTTTTCGCGAGGCGGATTCCGGTTGACGGTTTTCGCCTGCATGCTGACCTGCGCGGTGGTTTCGCCGGCGATTGCGGCCCAGCGAGCCCCGGTCGAGGCGATCGAGATTTCGGCGCGGCCGATCACAGAGTTCCACGTCGGCCGCGCCGAAATCTCGATCGCCTCGACCGGGGCTCGCT
>NZ_RZSC01001553.1:0-491 GCF_003998155.1 Mesorhizobium sp. M1E.F.Ca.ET.063.01.1.1 | reverse complement strand
GAAGTACAGGATTGCGGCGACGACCAGCTTGTTGATCAGCTGCACCGCCTGGCTCGCAGTATTGTTCAGGCTCAGCACGCGAAAGCTTGCGGTCACATAGGCGGCGAGTTGCTCCTCCCAGCGGCGCTGCATCTGCGGCTCGACCGCCATGGCCTTCAGCGTCTCGACGCCCGTGACGGTCTCGACGAGGAAAGCTTGATTCTCCGAGCCGCGATCGAATTTCTCATCGAGGCGCCGGCGAAACAGTGGCGCAGCCCCCGCGGAAATGCCGATGTAGAATGGGAACGACGCCAGAACGATCAGCGTCAACGAGGTCGTGTAATAGAACATCACGGCAAGGAAAACGACGGTGAAGACGAGATCGATGACAAGCGTGAGCGCCGAACTCGTCAGGAACTGGCGGATATTTTCGAGCTCGCGGACGCGTGCAACCGAATCCCCCACGCGGCGTGTCTGGAAATATGCGATCGGCAACGCCATCAGGTGACGAA
>NZ_RZSC01001552.1:0-492 GCF_003998155.1 Mesorhizobium sp. M1E.F.Ca.ET.063.01.1.1 | reverse complement strand
GAGCGGGCTTGGGTGAATACGAGCCACAGCACCGCCACGAAGTAGCCTGCCTGCAGCACCACGGCTGCCAGGAATGTCCAGCCGAGCGACGCCCAAGCCGATCCCGTGGCTGCATAGGTCCAACCGAGGATCACCAGGAGTGTTGCCGTCATTCCCACAAGAAACTGCGGAAAATACATTTGCCCAACCGAGCGCCGCGACCGCATGCGATCCTCGGCGACCTCGCCCATTGCTCTACCCATCCCGACCCTTGCACCTTTTCCGGGGTGACCGCAAGGCTGAACAATGCCTCAAACGAACCCCCGCGGCTAGGCCTTTCGGCCGATGCCCTGAGGGCATGTGGTCCGGGACTTCTGCTTTCAGGAACCAAGCCAGAGCCAATCCGTTCCCGATCGGCACATTGATCATGTTGGGTCAAGATGCCGAAATTCTACTTCGATACTCAGGAGGGGGACGACGTCCTGATTGACAGGGAGGGCCTCGATCTTCCCG
>NZ_RZSC01001551.1:0-493 GCF_003998155.1 Mesorhizobium sp. M1E.F.Ca.ET.063.01.1.1 | reverse complement strand
ATCCTGGTGCCTATGCCGTTCATCGCCTGGAGCGCCCTGGCGGGAGTGGCGGAATTTCTCCCGACGCCGCCTTTCACGCGCAACCAGGTCGATCTCATGCGCCAGGACAACGTGACGACAGGCGGCATGCCGGGGCTGCCGGAACTCGGCATCGAGCCACGGGACATCGAGCAGGTCATCCGCATGATCGAAGGAAGCGGCATCAAAACAAGGACGTAAAGCGCGTCGCCTGAATCCGTTTCGTCGCGACGCGCTTCAACGCCACCGCTACGCGCGGAACTCTTCTGCCGTCGGCCTGGGAAATGTCGGCTCCTCCGGCGGAATCTCAGGTGGCACGTCCGGCGGGATATCTGGAGGTCCCCTTCCCGGTCCCGGGATGGGATCGGGTGAAGGCGGAGGAACGCCTGGTGGTTCTCCGGGCGGGTTTTCCGGCGGAGCAGGAGGCCGGGAAGGCTCAGGATTGGGATCGCCCGGCATCGGTTCGGGATTGTTC
>NZ_RZSC01001550.1:0-494 GCF_003998155.1 Mesorhizobium sp. M1E.F.Ca.ET.063.01.1.1 | reverse complement strand
CCTCTTCCTCGATGATGTCGGCCATGGCCGGCATCGAGGCGATCTTGCGCACGAACTTCACCGCCGCCAGCATCTCGTCGACATCGGCGTTGGTGGAATAGGCGTTGGCCGTGATCTTCGGATAATCGCGCGGATTCTTCGAGCGGATCATGATCTCGCCTCGGCTCGACGGGCGGCAGTTGGAAAGGCCGATGGAAAAGCCGGGCCACGGATCGGGGGTCAGGATCGGGCGCTCGCCGCTCTTCGGGATGACGGTCGAGAAGGCCTGGAAATAGAGCTGCATGTTGGGCCGCGCCATCGACGGGTCGGTGCGGAAGAAGCCGCCGGCATTGTTCATCGACAGAGCCAGCGGACCGGAGCGCAAGAGGATGTATTGCATGCCGACCAGAAGCTTGCCCCACCATGGGCGCAGGATCTGGTTGAGCGTCGGCAGCTTGCCTTTGAAGGTGTAGTTGACGCCGACATGGTCCTGCAGATTGGCGCCGACATTCTCG
>NZ_RZSC01000154.1:5000-10060 GCF_003998155.1 Mesorhizobium sp. M1E.F.Ca.ET.063.01.1.1 | reverse complement strand
CCGCCCACGTTTCTCTTTCTTCAATATTCAATTGTCAAAGATCAGACATCGCAGACGCAACGTCTCGGCCCGTTTCGCTTCCCGCTCCAGGGCCCCTCGAGTGTCGCTCACGCGGCTCTCTTGAATTTCGCAGAGGGCAGATTTAGAAGCGAACTTCTCGGCCGCCAGCGGCGCGCCGCCCTCGTTGGTGGAGGCGTATATAGTCGGGGCCGTTCGGGGTGTCAACACCGATTTCGAACTTTCTCAGCACGTCGCCGAGCGGGTTCCAGCGATGCGCTTCACATCCTTGTTTTGGTGCACGTTGTCGTCGCGAAACCGCTGCGAATTCTGGGCGAGACGCATTAGCCGGCTGCTATGATGCGGCCCCTGAGGTTTATGTAGCCGGCGGCGTCGATCTGCACTTTCGGCCATGGCCGAGTTGATCTCCGCCACGACCGGCAAGCTGCTCGACGGCAAGCGTCATACAGCGGCTGCTGGACAGCCGGTTCAACGTTCTGCTCGAGCAACAGAACCCGGCGAGACATCCAGGACGATGCCTGCGACATTGATACGCCGCTTGATTCGGCTTGAACCGCTCGACTACGTTTGTCGAGCGCAGCTTCACCCAGGATGTCTGGGGAGGATATAAGCGGGCGAGCCGGTCGGGTTTGACGTCTAGCCACAGACAGGCCCAGTCGCCTTCATACGTCGGTCCAGAAACTTCACTTTCCCGTCAATCGCCCTGCAAACCGCGAGACCTTGGCTCTTCGACTAGCCGTCCAGGTCCCGACTCGGACCAGGTCGCCGGCCGGGCGCGTCGAGATGTCCTGAACATAGGCCTCCTGGATGATCGCCAGCGTCTTCTCTGCCATGCAGCGCGGGAAAATATGAAGCGCCTTCTCAGCGCCTGGGAACCGCAGCTCAACCGTGACCTGCCCCGCGTCTCCAGTCCGGGGCCCCAACACTCTTGCGTCGGGCAGTGGGCAGGCCTTTCTCGTCATGAGCGTCAATCGCGGCACCCACGTCCCCGTTCCTATCAGCCGCTCAGCGGCGAAACGGCGTTCAGGGTAACCCAACAGGCGCGCGAGGTCTCAGGATGTCCTTCGATCGGGCAAGGGGGGGAGTGCTGTCCAGCCTGGCGATTGCGGAGCATGTGGCGAGTATTGTTGCGCCGGGAGCGTGCTGAGGGGGGGCGAATCAGACCGCAACGGGTTTGAGTATGCGCCGCGAATACCAAAACGGCCCGCGCGAGGCGGGCCGTTTTTGTATTTGGTTGCGGGGACAGGATTTGAACCTGTGACCTTCAGGTTATGAGCCTGACGAGCTACCGGGCTGCTCCACCCCGCGTCAACCATAGAGGTAAGCTTGCGCTTACCGGATTCAAGAGCCACCAAACGAAAGGGCCGCTCGCGCGGCCCAGGATCCCGTTTGGCGGGCCTTATGCATGTCGCCCAAAAGTGCCTAGCGGTTTTGGGACAACGACATGCATCATACAATCGTAAGGAGAAGATTAGTCTCCATCCAGATCTTTTGATCCGGATGTGAGATGAACGTGCGCTTGGCAGACCTGGCAGCGACCTACTCTCCCGCGTCTTGAGACGAAGTACCATCAGCGCTGGAGCGTTTCACGGCCGAGTTCGGAATGGGATCGGGTGCAGCCGCTCCGCCATAACCACCAGGTCGGCAAAACGCACGTTGTTCGAGAAGCTGTTCAAGCGCGATCCAAGGATCGTCGCAGCGCGATCCAAGGATCGTCGCCTTTGTGCCTTGGATGTTCTTTTAGCCTGGCGCCTTTCGAAGCGAAGCTTCGCAAGGTCGACCGACCGTCGGCGCCGATGCGCCGCACCCACGTAGCGCCGCCCGAAGGGCGGAACAAGCGTGAGTGAGAACAAGATGGGCATTAGGAATGAGAACGATCAAGCCGATCGAACTATTAGTACCGGTAAGCTTCAAGCGTTGCCGCTCTTCCACACCCGGCCTATCAACGTGGTCGTCTTCCACGGTTCTCAGGGAATACTCGTTTCAAGGTGGGTTTCCCGCTTAGATGCCTTCAGCGGTTATCCCGTCCGGATATAGCTACCCTGCAATGCGGCTGGCGCCACAACAGGTCCACCAGAGATCCGTCCATCCCGGTCCTCTCGTACTAGGGACAGATCCTTTCAATATTCCTACACCCACGGCAGATAGGGACCGAACTGTCTCACGACGTTCTGAACCCAACTCACGTACCGCTTTAAATGGCGAACAGCCATACCCTTGGGACCTGCTCCAGCCCCAGGATGCGATGAGTCGACATCGAGGTGCCAAACAACCCCGTCGATATGGACTCTTGGGGGTCATCAGCCTGTTATCCCCGGCGTACCTTTTATCCGTTGAGCGATGGCCCTTCCACGCGGGACCACCGGATCACTATGACCGACTTTCGTCTCTGCTCGACTTGTCAGTCTCGCAGTCAGGCAGGCTTATGCCATTGCACTCAGCGAACGATTTCCGACCGTTCTGAGCCCACCATCGCGCGCCTCCGTTACTCTTTAGGAGGCGACCGCCCCAGTCAAACTACCCACCATACATTGTCCCGGACCCGGATAACGGGCCGCGGTTAGACATCCATAGTAATAAGGGTGGTATTTCAAGGGTGGCTCCACCTGAGCTGGCGCCCAAGCTTCAAAGCCTACCACCTATCCTACACATGCCACTACGAATGCCAATGTAAAGCTATAGTAAAGGTGCACGGGGTCTTTCCGTCTAACCGCAGGAACCCCGCATCTTCACGGGGAATTCAATTTCACTGAGTCTATGCTGGAGACAGCGGGGAAGTCGTTACGCCATTCGTGCAGGTCGGAACTTACCCGACAAGGAATTTCGCTACCTTAGGACCGTTATAGTTACGGCCGCCGTTTACTGGGGCTTCGATTCAGAGCTTGCACCCCTCCTCTTAACCTTCCAGCACCGGGCAGGCGTCAGACCCTATACGTCGCCTTGCGGCTTCGCAGAGCCCTGTGTTTTTGATAAACAGTCGCTACCCCCTGGTCTGTGCCACCCTCCTCTGCTTGCGCAGAAAAGGGTCACGCTTCTTCCGAAGTTACGCGTGCAATTTGCCGAGTTCCTTCAGCATAGTTCTCTCAAGCGCCTTGGTATACTCTACCTGACCACCAGTGTCGGTTTCGGGTACGGTCTATAAGGAGGAGCTATTTCCTGGAACCACTCCGCTGCCCTTTCAATCCGATAAGATTGGACAACTTGTGTGATCCGTCACTACCTCCAGGCCCACGAATATTAACGTGGTTCCCATCGACTACGCGTTTCCGCCTCGTCTTAGGGGCCGGCTAACCCTGCTCAGATTAACTTTAAGCAGGAACCCTTGGTCTTTCGGCGGGGGAGTCTCTCACTCCCCTTACGTTACTCATGTCAGCATTCGCACTTCTGATACCTCCACCGCCCCTCACGGGTACGGCTTCATCAGCTTACAGAACGCTCCGCTACCGCTCGTGATTGCTCACGAACCCTAAGCTTCGGTGTATGGCTTTAGCCCCGTTACATTTTCGGCGCAAAGACCCTTATTTAGACCAGTGAGCTGTTACGCTTTCTTTAAATGATGGCTGCTTCTAAGCCAACATCCTGGTTGTTTTGGGATCCTCACATCCTTTCCCACTTAGCCATAACTTGGGGACCTTAGCTGTAGGTCAGGGTTGTTTCCCTTTTCACGACGGACGTTAGCACCCGCCGTGTGTCTGCCGACTAGTACTCCCAGGTATTCGGAGTTTGGTTAGGTTTGGTAATCCGGTGAGGACCCCTAGCCCATCCAGTGCTCTACCCCCTGGGGTATTCGGTCGACGCTCTACCTAAATAGATTTCGCGGAGAACCAGCTATTTCCGAGTTTGATTGGCCTTTCACCCCTAGCCACAAGTCATCCCGAACTATTGCAACAGTTATGGGTTCGGCCCTCCAGTAAGTGTTACCTTACCTTCAGCCTGCTCATGGCTAGATCACTCGGTTTCGGGTCTAATGCGACGAACTGAACGCCCTGTTCAGACTCGCTTTCGCTGCGCCTACACCTACCGGTTTAAGCTTGCTCGTCACACTAAGTCGCTGACCCATTATACAAAAGGTACGTGGTCACCCTTGCGGGCTCCCACTGTTTGTAGGCAATCGGTTTCAGGTACTCTTTCACTCCCCTTGTCGGGGTGCTTTTCACCTTTCCCTCACGGTACTAGTTCGCTATCGGTCATGCACGAGTACTTAGGCTTGGAAGGTGGTCCTCCCAATTTCAGACAGGATTTCACGTGTCCCGCCTTACTCGAGGACGATTGATCGCATTACGCGTACGGGGCTGTCACCCGCTATGGCCCAACTTTCCAGAAGGTTCCGCTTGTCTCTCAATCGCCACTGGCCTGGTCCGGGTTCGCTCGCCACTACTTCCGGAGTCTCGGTTGATGTCCTTTCCTACGGGTACTTAGATGTTTCAGTTCCCCGCGTTCGCCACTTTATCCCTATGTATTCAGGATAAGTTACCTATTAGCGATACTTGGAAACCACAACAGCAAGACGGCGCGATCTCGAAGAGATCGTCGCTTCCCTGCTGCTCTGATTTTCCAAGTACCTTAGGTGGGTTTCCCCATTCGGAGATCTACGGATCAAAGGGTATTCGCACCTCCCCGTAGCTTATCGCAGCGTATCACGTCCTTCATCGCCTGTGCATGCCAAGGCATCCACCAATTGCCCTTAAGACACTTGATCGTTCTCATTGCCAATACCCATCACGCAATCCCGAAGGGATTGTCGCTGCAGCGACGATCTCTGCGAGATCGCGCCTCAATGGAATTGGCACAAAAAAGACCAGCTTCTCGAGATCGGTTCGAGGGCGCGGTTAGGCAAACCCATCATATGCAAGGGATTGAGCGTCCCTTGCGACAAATCATGAGACCTTGCGGCTCATGAAGTTCGAACAAATCTTCTCTTTACGATGTCAGACAGAACAGGCGCAGAGCACGAGGCTCGACGCAAACTCATTTTCGAATGACTAGACCACCGGCGATCATCTCTACTCGACACCCACGCGCGATCCACAGGATCGCCGCGA
>NZ_RZSC01000154.1:0-2500 GCF_003998155.1 Mesorhizobium sp. M1E.F.Ca.ET.063.01.1.1 | reverse complement strand
CATTCACATCGAGCCCTATTGCCGCCGCATTGAGGTTCGACACCGGGACATACAAAGGGGCTCGCCTACGCGTGAGAGCCTCGACAACAGACGACGAGAGCACCGTTTGTAAGCGACGTGCGAGTGGGGATATCGGCTGAAACCTGCCGCTTCGTTTGACTTCAAAGGCCGCGACAGGCAAATGTCATGGCCGCAACGAACAACGACAAGCCGTTCCGCCCGGGGAAGAAGCAGCCTTTCTGGATGCCAGACACGGAAGATGTCATAGCCGATCTCGGCAACGAGCCGCCGCTGATCGCGGACGGCCGCAGCGGTCCGCCTGACCGCCGCGAAGTCTCGGCGCGTTGGCTTTCGGGCACTTTCCTGACGGGCGTGACCTCGAGCGTGCTGATGGGGGTAGCCCTGTTCGCCGCGCTCGACGGGCGCCAGCAGTTGGCGACGCCGCCGGAAATCGCCGAACTGATCAACCTCGCCAGCGGCGGCGATGATTCCGGCGAACAGGCCAAGACCACCAGGCTGGTCGCGCCGCGCCAGATCGCCAGGGCCAAGGACCGCCGGCGCATGGAAGTGTCGATGGTCACCAAGGTCGGCGACCGCGACGTTATCCACACCATGCCGTTCGTGCAGATCAAGATGGCGCTTGCGGCCGGCCACACCACCAACCGGCCCTATCCGCCCTTCGATCCGCTGCAGGTCTTCGGCGACGACGGCGACGACAATGCCCAACCGGCCACCGCCGCTGCGGTCGCCGCCCAGATCTACGGCGCCAAGGTCGAAAGCGAGATGAGCCTGAAGACGGTCGATTTCCCGATCGAGACGGCGTCCTTCGACGAAAAGAGCGACCTCTCCGCCGACGAGGTGGAAAAGGTGGTACGCGAAGCCGGCAACGGCTTGAGCGACGGCGCCGTCCAGGTGGCAGCGCTTCATTACGTCGACCCGCAGCGATTCGGCGACGCCTTCGCCGAGAGCATGGCCGGCTCCTACGACGTCAAGATCACGCCGGAGAACGTCTCGGTGACGGCGCGCGCCGCGCTGGACGACCAGGCGCCGGCCTTTGCCGAGGAAATCATCCCTTTCACCCAGGATACGGACATCGCCGAGGCCTTCGCCGATTCGGGCTACACCGGCGACGACGCCACCGGCATGGCCGAGGCGATCGGCAAGCTCTTGAACGCGACGGCGCTCAAGGCCGGAACGGTGCTGCGCGTCGGCCTCGAGGTGCGCGGCGATATCGCCAAGGTGGTCCGCACCAGCGTTTACGATCGCACCACCCATATCGTCACCATCGCACTCGACGATCGCGGGCAGTTCGTGCCGGCGCAGGAGCCGGAGCCCAATCCCGAATTGCTGACCGCATTCGATGATTCGCCGCCAGTGGTGGTGCGCGGCAACCTGCCCAATGTCTATGACGGCATTTATCGCGCCGCCTATTCCTACGGCATGTCGAAATCGATGACCCAAAAGCTGATCAAGCTTCTTGCCTCCGACGTCGATTTCCAGTCGCGGCTTTCGCCCGCCGACCGGCTGGAGGTCTTGTTCTCGCAGCCTGATGGCGACGACCAGACCTCGGACAATTCCGATCTTCTTTACGTTTCGGCGACCTTCGGCGGCCAAACGCGGAATTTCTACCGCTTCCAGATGCAGGACGGCGGCACCGACTATTTCGATGAGAATGGCAGCAGCGCCAAGCAGTTCCTGTTGCGCAATCCGCTGCCCAACGGGCGCTTCACCTCCGGCTTCGGCGCGCGCCGGCACCCGATCCTCGGTTATGTCCGCATGCACACCGGCACCGACTGGGCCGCTCCGATCGGATCGCCGATCATTGCCGCCGGCAATGGCGTGGTCGAGAAGGCCGGCTGGGCCGGCGGCTACGGCAAGCAGATCATCATCCGCCACGCCAATGGCTATGAAACCTCGTACAATCACCAGAGCGCCTTCGCCAAAGGCATCGAGCCTGGCATCCATGTCCGGCAGGGCCAGGTCATCGGCTATCTCGGCCAGACCGGCCTCTCCACCGGCCCGCACCTTCACTACGAGCTGATCGTCAACGGCACCAAGGTCGATTCGATGCGCGTCCGCCTGCCGGTCGGCAAGGTGCTGAAGGGCGACGATCTCGTCGCCTTCAAAAAAGAGCGCGAACGCATCGACGACCTGCTCAAGCAGGAAGACGGAAATTCGCTGAAGGTCGCCAGCGCCAAGACTGATTCGCAGCTTCCCAACTAATCGCGAGAATCATCCGTTCGCTGCGGCCAGGGCAGCGCCTGTCCAGGCACGGTGAACCAGGCGATGATCGACGACAGCAGGCAAAGCAGCGCCGTGACCGCGGCAACCGCGGCAAAAGCCGAATCGCTTGCCGTAACCCTCAACGCGTCGAGATCGGCCGCGAGCCCTGACGTCGGCGGCTCGCCGAAACCGGGGATGCCGGCAGGATTGCCGGTCGATCGCGCATAGACGAAAGCCGCGAGCGAGCCCATCGCCGCGACCGCGATCAGTCCCCCGA
>NZ_RZSC01001549.1:0-496 GCF_003998155.1 Mesorhizobium sp. M1E.F.Ca.ET.063.01.1.1 | reverse complement strand
ACGGTGTAGGTGCAACAGGATTGTGACAGTACCGTGATACGGCGCGGCGGGCAATACTTCGTCGGCTGGCGAATGCCCTCAACCGGCTACCTTAACGAAGCAAAGCCAAGCGATCCAAGGGCGATTGGCGGGGCAAAAAAATCAGGCAGCGACCTGCGCCTCGACGGCGCTTACCAGAGCATCCGGATCGAGCGGCTTGGTAACGAAGCCGCTGGCGCCGTGCGCCAGCACCGTATGGCGGGTCTTTTCCTGGCTGTCCGCCGACAGCACCATGATCGGAACCGGCGGCACCGCCAGCGCCTCCTCGTGGCGGCGGATGGCGGCGATGGCATCCAGCCCGTCCATGACCGGCATGTGCAGGTCCATCAGCACAACATCGAAGCGATGCTTCAGGCCGGCATCGGTGACGGCCTCGACGGCGGCCTTGCCGTTGCCGACGACCTTGACGCGGTGCCCGGCCTTCAGAAGTGTGGCGCGGGCGAGCATGGCGTTGATG
>NZ_RZSC01001548.1:0-496 GCF_003998155.1 Mesorhizobium sp. M1E.F.Ca.ET.063.01.1.1 | reverse complement strand
GAAGTCCGGCCGCATCGCCCGCGCCTTCCTCGAGGAGCAACCGGACGACGCCGTTCCGCGCTTCCAGTACGAGGACCACATCGCTGCCCTGGTCAACGACCGCGTCTGGCCGGATTCGACGCGTGCCATTTCCGAATTGAGGCTTACCATCGAATACGAATCGGCCTCCGGCTGGAACCGCCTGTTTTCGGCCGGAAAGCTGTCGGTCGATATCGTCGATTATCCCGGCGAATGGCTGCTCGACCTGCCGCTTCTCGGCAAATCCTTCGCCGATTTTTCGCGCGAGGCGGTCGAGTTGGCGGCCCTGCCCGTGCGCTCCGACCTTTCGCAGGCATGGCGCGAACTGGCTTGCGCCATCAATCCGGACGCCGACGCCGACGAGATGACGGCGCGCCACCTCGCCGAAAGCTTCGCCGCTTATCTCAAGGCCTGCAAGCTCGACGAGCGAGCGCTCTCCACGCTGCCGCCTGGTCGCTTCCTGATGCCGGGCGATCTC
>NZ_RZSC01001547.1:0-496 GCF_003998155.1 Mesorhizobium sp. M1E.F.Ca.ET.063.01.1.1 | reverse complement strand
TGCCCAATCAGCGCCAAAACCTCACGCCGCTTTTCGGCGAAGGCGGCTTCGGCCTTGCAGGCGGCGAGGCTGGCGGCGACCGTGTCGTTCGCCGCGCGCTGCGGCTCGCGGCGCACCTGCCACAGGCTTGAACCGGCAATCGCATGCGCCACCATGAGGCGCATTGCAATGGCGGGATGATCGAGCAAGGCGGTGCGCACGGCACCGTGGCGATGCAGATCGACATAGTTCTGCATCGGGCCGGTGAGTTCAGGCCGCGACGGCTTGAGGACCTGTTCGTCCGGCTCGCCGCCCTCGTCATCGGCGCGGGCGCGCCGCGCTTCCTTGCGCGAAAGCCAGCCCTCGTGACACTCGACCTCGCCGCGATGCGAGACGGTGATGACGACCTTGCCGCCCTTCTTCTTTGGCGTTTTCTCGTGGTCCCAGGAATGAAAATACTGCCCCGGTTCGAGCACCGTCACTTCGCTCCATCCAGCCTCGATATAGGCGTCTGTCT
>NZ_RZSC01001546.1:0-496 GCF_003998155.1 Mesorhizobium sp. M1E.F.Ca.ET.063.01.1.1 | reverse complement strand
GACCAATGGCGATCTGGAGAAGATACGCTCAATCGGCCATACCGAGGACCGCTTCGACACCAAGACGATCGACATCACCTATGGCTCGAACGAGGGCGCGGCGGGCATGCAGGGCGCCATCGACCGGCTCTGCGAGCGGGCCGAGGCGGCGGTTGCCGGCGGCTACAACATCATCATCCTGTCCGACCGTCAGGTCGGGCCGGACCGCATCGCCATTCCGGTGCTTCTGGCCACCGCGGCGGTGCACCACCACCTGATCCGCAAGGGGCTGCGCACCGCGGTCGGGCTGGTCGTGGAATCCGGCGAGCCGCGCGAGGTGCATCATTTCTGCTGCCTCGCCGGGTACGGCGCGGAGGCGATCAACCCCTATCTCGCCTTCGACACGCTGCTCGACATGCACCAGCGCGGCGAACTGCCGGAAGAGGTCGACGCATACGAGGTCGTCTCGCGCTACATCAAGTCGATCGGCAAGGGCATCCTCAAGGTGATGTCCAAG
>NZ_RZSC01001545.1:0-498 GCF_003998155.1 Mesorhizobium sp. M1E.F.Ca.ET.063.01.1.1 | reverse complement strand
GCAGCTCACGACTTCTTGCTGGGCAGGCCCTTGCGCTTGGTTTCGGCGAATTCCTCGAGCTGCTTCTCGCTCATCGATTCATACATCTCGCGCGATGCGCCTTTGAGCTCGCTTTTCTTGATCTCGCCGCGTTTGGCCGCGAGTGCCGCGCCGGCCGCCTTTTGCTGAGCTTGTGATGTGGCAGGCATGGTGGATCCTCCTTTGCTGTGAGGAGAACGCTGCGGCACAGGCCGCAGTTCCAGCGCTAACGCGTATCTCCCGAAAGTGGGAACCGGTTCGGGGCAATCAAAAACCTGAAGCGCAAGGAGCGAACCTGAAAGATCGCGATGCGCTTTAGCCTGCGGTCAATCCAAAGCCCTGGATGAGCCGTTTCGTGGCGAAATCCACCTTGCCCGAGGTGAAGACCGCGATGTCGGCCTCGTTCTCCCCCGACGGTTCGCTGACTGGTTCGAGCAGCGACATGGCCCGTCGCGCGATGGCTTCCGCCGGATCGATCCA
>NZ_RZSC01001544.1:0-499 GCF_003998155.1 Mesorhizobium sp. M1E.F.Ca.ET.063.01.1.1 | reverse complement strand
GTTATGAATTCAGCTAGCGGTTTGCGCCGGGATTTTCCCGCTGCCCCGACAGAAACACCGTCGCTGCCGAAACCAAGGTGAGAGCGCCGTTTTTCAAGGCTGCCTCGTCAACGCGGAACTTGGCTTGGTGGAGCGGAAAGACCGATCCGACGTCTTCGTTGCGGATGTCGAGCCGGAAATAGACCGACGGAATTCTCACGCTGTAATAGGCAAAATCGTCGGCAATGCTCCACCCAGGCATGTTGAGCGCATTCTCCGCGCCGATGCTGGCCTTGGCGCCGGCAAGGATCAGTTCGGCCATCTCGGCATCGTTGACGACTCCGGGCTCGCCCCGATGGATGTCGACCTTCACCCTTGCGCCGTGGCTGGCCGCGACGCCCTCCAGCACCTCGCGAACCCGGCGCCAGGCGCGCTCGCGAGTAGCGTCATTGCCGCTGCGGATGGTGCCCTTCAAAGCGACTTTGCCGGCCGTGACATTGTAAGCATTGCCGCCATTGAT
>NZ_RZSC01001543.1:0-499 GCF_003998155.1 Mesorhizobium sp. M1E.F.Ca.ET.063.01.1.1 | reverse complement strand
CACCATGAACGTCGGGCGGTTAGCGGCGCCCAGGCCGGCCGCCGTCATCCATGTGAGAGGCGAACGTTGACGCCGCCGACTGGCCACCTGGCCGCCCCGCGGGAAGCGCTTGGCGGTGACCAAATCGACACCACGTCAAAGAAGCCTGACATCCGGCAGATTTGGCCTTGTAACCTTGACGTCCAGTCGTTATCTAGTGCGCCGCGCCGGCAACGGCCGACCATGACCGCGGAGAGGTGGCAGAGTGGTCGAATGCACCGCACTCGAAATGCGGCATGCTCGCAAGGGCATCGGGGGTTCGAATCCCTCCCTCTCCGCCATCCTGCTCGTTCTTCGAGCTTCGGGGAACAGCCCGCTCCTCGTGCGAAGCAGGTTGCCCCTCCGAAGCTTTGGCGCAGGCGGGCGGCTCGGAGCTGCCTTTCACTGACCCACATCGGCTTCGCGGATGAAATCGCGCAGCTTTTCCATGTCCCAGGACAGCGGGCGGTCATCGCTGTAG
>NZ_RZSC01001542.1:0-499 GCF_003998155.1 Mesorhizobium sp. M1E.F.Ca.ET.063.01.1.1 | reverse complement strand
GAGCAGCACCGCGCGACGCCGCCAACCGGCGCCGCGCGGTGCTGCTCACCGCCAAGGCGCAGGCGCTGGTCGACAGCGATCCGAATACCGCCCGGAATGCCGCCGTCGAAGCCAACAAGCTGGCGCCCGATTTCTCGCCAGCGGCGGTCATCGCCGCCAATCTGCTGATCCGGCAAAACGACGTGCGCAAAGGCTCCAAGATCCTGGAGACGGCCTGGCGGGCCGAGCCGCATCCGGACATCGCCGAGCTCTACACCCATGCAAGGCCGGGCGATGCCGTGCTCGACCGCCTCAACCGGGCGAAGAAGCTGCAGGAGATGAAGAAGAACCACGCCGAATCGTCGATGGCCGTGGCGCGCGCCGCGCTCGATGCGCAGGATTTCGCCACCGCGCGGCGCGAGGCGGAGGCCGCTATCCGCATGGATCGCCGCGAGGGCGCCTATCTGCTTCTGGCCGACATCGAGGAGGCCGAAACCGGCGACCAGGGGAAGGTGCGGGC
>NZ_RZSC01001541.1:0-501 GCF_003998155.1 Mesorhizobium sp. M1E.F.Ca.ET.063.01.1.1 | reverse complement strand
ACTTGATAATATGAAGTGTCGATCAGATGAACCGTGCTATATGCAAGCGATAAGATAGGTCCCCCTGACCCAAGGTTCACCCGGGGTATTGACAATCGGGTTGTCGACACCCATAGTTCCGTCGTGAGCATCGCTCCGGGGTTGGCGCCAGGCGCCAGCCGAACTTTTCAAAACGAAGGCCCGGCTAGTCCGGGTCTTTGTTTTTTATCCTGTCAAAGCAGCTGTATTTGATGCCACGGGACGCCAGCTCCTCGGGCGGCAGGTGCGCGTCGATGAGACGCTTGTGACCCATCAGGGCCCTATAGGGCCGGTAGGACGGGTCATATCCGCCCTTGGCCATCGGATAGAGGTAGAGATCGGCGATCTGCAGCATCGGTGTGGCTTTGGTCCTGCCGCGGGGCTCACCGCGCACGATGTCCTTGAACTCTTCTGCGGTCAACGACCCGTAGCCGGCCGAGTTGGCGCCGTCGAACGGCATGCCCTGCGTCTTCAGGATGCGCA
>NZ_RZSC01001540.1:0-503 GCF_003998155.1 Mesorhizobium sp. M1E.F.Ca.ET.063.01.1.1 | reverse complement strand
ATTTACGACCGGCACACTTGTCAGTCAGGCAGCCCGGCCTTGCGCATCCCCTCGACGAAGTATTGGACCACGACCAAATGGCGCGCCGGCTGGGAGGCAGCCCACCGTCCTAGGGAAAACTGGGGGTTATTGGCTATAAAGATGTTCGCCTCTCGACGAGCTTCGCGGTCGCGATCCACCAGTGCAAGCGCGGCTGCAAGCACCTTCCTTGATCCCGAGCGATAGGTCGCCTCATTGCGCAGGGTGTCGATTGCCGCATCATATCGGCCGGCAGCGTAGTGGACCATTCCCAAGATCCAGAAATACCAGCCGGCTGGGTGCGGATTAAGCCGAAAAGCCCTGAGGATCATGTCCCTGGCCTCAACGATACGGCCGTCCCACATCAGCATTTCGGCACTCATAACAAGGGTATCCGCGTGGTTGGGATCGAGCGCCAGAGCGGCGGCGAAAGCGGCTTCCGACTCTGCCCAACGACGCTCATAGGCCTGCAGGTAGCCAACCAC
>NZ_RZSC01000153.1:0-10067 GCF_003998155.1 Mesorhizobium sp. M1E.F.Ca.ET.063.01.1.1 | reverse complement strand
TGCTCACCGACCCTCCCCACAAGGGGGAGGGTAAAGTGCTGCGCAACAGCTCACCCTTTGCCAATTTTTGCCGCCTTGCCCTTGTCGATCCACCACAGCGCTTCGACCGGAAAGCCGAAATCGGGTTTCTGCTCGGGAAAGCCGAACATATCCCAATAGGCGCTTCGGTGATTCGCCAGATACCAACTTGGAATCCAATCGCGCCGCGCGCGCAAGACCCGGTCGAGCGCCCGCATTGCCGCCGTCAGGCTTTCGCGGTCCTTGGCGGCGCCGACGGCATCGATCAGCGCGTCGATCGCAGGGCTCGATGTTCCCGGCAGGTTGCGCGAGCCCGAAACGGACGCGCTTCGCGAATGGAAGAAGATCTCGAGGTCATCGCGGGTCGGAGTCGCGCTGAACGAGAAGGCGGCGGAGATCAGGTCGAAATCGAACGTGTTCTGCCGCAATTGATACTGCGCCGCGTCGACCAGCCGGATGGAGGCATCGATGCCGACAGCCTTCATGTTGTCGACCCAGGGCGAGTAAATCTGCACGAACGCTTCGTCGTCGACGAGGATTTCGGCCGACAGCCGCCCGCCCTTGTCGTTCGCGACGAACTCACCGGACCGCTTCCAGCCGGCCTCGGCGAGAAGCTTGACCGCCTTGCCCAGCAATTGACGGTCGCGGCCGGAGCCGTTCGACATCGCCTGGGTCACGGCTTCACCGAAAGCCTCCGGCGGAATCTTGTCTCGCAGCGGCTCCAGCAGTGCGAGTTCCTGCGGCGACGGCACGCCTTCGGCGCGAAAATCCGATTTCTCGAAGCAAGACTGCGAGCGCTCGTAGGAGCCGTAGAAGAAATTGCGCCGCGTCCATTCGAAGTCGAAGCAGAGCCCGATCGCCTGCCGAACACGGGAGTCCCGGAACTGTTCCCGCCGCTGATTGACGGCGGTGGCCTGCATGGAAGGCACCTTTTCCGCCGGGAATTCGTGCTTCACCACCTTGCCGGCCGTGACGGCCGGAAAATCGTAACCCGTTGCCCATACACGCGAAACGGATTCCTCCCTGTAGAGGATCTCGCCCTTCTTGAACGCTTCGAATGCGGCGTTGCGGTTCTGATAGGATTCGATGCGGATGCGCTGGAAATTGTTCTGGCCGCGATTGACCGGGAGATCGTTGCCCCAATAGTCGGTCACCCGCTCGTATTCGATCCAGGTCCCGGCTGACCAGCGGCCGACCTTGTAGGCGCTGGAACCCAACGGAGGGTTCATCTGCGAGGAATCGAAGGGATTGGCCGTGTAGAAGGCTTTCGACAGGATCGGCATCTGGACGATGTTGAGGATCGTGCGGGAGGCTTGCTTGCCCGAGAATTTAAGCTCCAGCGTGTGCGCGTCCACCGCCGCCGCATCCGCCAGATGCGTCAGCGACAACGCGTAGTCCGGGTGCCCCTTGTCCTTCAGCAACTTGAAGGTGAAGGCCGCATCATCGGCCGTCAGCGGCGTGCCGTCATGGAAGCGGGCCTGCGGGCGCAGCGAAAAGGTGAAGCCGTTGCGGTCGTCGGAAATCATGACGTTTTTGGCGATCAGCCCATAGACGGCGTCGGGCTCGTCGAGCGCCCGCACCATCAGCGCATCGAAGCACATTTCCATGCGCTGCGGCGCGTCGCCCTTGGGGACGAATGAGTTCAGCGTGCTGAAGGTCAGCGGGGTCTGGTTCGCCCCCCAGTTGAATGGCAGGAAGTTGAACGTGCCGCCTTGCGGCGCATCGACATTGACATAGTCGAAATGCGTGAAATCCGGTTTGTATTTCAAATCGCCGAAAGCCGACAGGCCATGCAGTTTGACGCCGGTCGGCGTCTCGGCAAAGGCGCGGCCGGGGAGCAGCGATGCGGCCGCCGCCGCCGTGCCGAGTGCCAGGAAGTCGCGACGAGGGAGCATTTTCTGCCGCCCCATCAATTGAGGCCCTTGTACTTGGCGGCCAGCGCCTTCTCTTTCGCTGTGTCGACCCACCAGGAGTCGATATCGGCGCCTCGGTAGGCAGGCTGCTTTTCAGGCATGCCGAACTTGTTCCAATAGGCGAGCCACACCACCGCGCGATAGTATTGCGGAACGACATAGTAGTTCCACAACAGCACCCGATCGAGCGCGTGGGTAGCGGCGACGAGATCGTCGCGGTTGGCGGCGAAGATGATATGGTCGACAAGCGCATCGACGACCGGGTTCTTGATGCCGGAATAGTTGCGCGATCCCGGCGTGTCCGCCGCCTTCGAGCTCCAGAAGTCGCGCTGCTCGTTGCCGGGCGATTCCGACTGGCCGAGCTGGCCGATGATGACGTCATAGTCGAAATTGTTGCGGCGGTTGATGTACTGGGTCGGATCGATGATCCGCAGCGTGGCATCGACGCCGATCTTGCGCAAATTGGCGATCCAGGGGCTGGAAATCACCTGGTCGGTGTCGCCCGAACCCAGTATCTCGACCTTGAACGGCTCGCCGGTCTTGGCGTTCACCATCTTGCCGCCCTTGATCACCCAGCCAGCCTTGGCAAAGAGGTCGACCGCCTGCTTCAGATATTTCCGTTCCGCCTGCGGCGAATCATAGACCGGCAGCTTGAATTCCTGCGTGAACAACTCCGGCGGCAGCTTGTCGCGATACTTCTCCAGGATTTCCAGTTCCTTGCCTTGCGGCAGCCCGCTCGACGCCAATTCCGTGCCCTGGAAATAGCTCTGGGTGCGCGTGTTCGAATTGTAGAACAGCGTCCGGTTCATCGTCTCGAAGTCGAACGGATAAGTCAGCGCGGCGCGCGCCAGCCGATCCTGAAACAGAGGGCGCCGCTGGTTGAGCATGAAAGCTTGCATCGGCTCCGGTGAGGTGGTCTTGAACTCTTGCTTGATGACGTCGCCGGACTTAGCTGCGGGGAAATTGTAGAATGTCGCCCAGCGCCGTGAGCTGTTCTCCGGCTTGATATCTTGAAGTCCGCCTTTGGTGAAAGCCTGCCAGGCGGCATTGTCGTCAAGGATATAGGTGAAGCGCTGGGTGTCGAAATTCTCGCGGCCGATCTTCACCGGCAGCTTGGCGCCCCAATAGTCGGGCACGCGCTGCCAAACGATCTCCGAGCCTGGCTTGAAGCTGGCGATCTTGTAAGCGGCGGAGCCCAGCGGCGGCTCGAGCGTCGATTTGGTGATATCGCGCTTCTTGCCGCTGGCGTCGGTGCCTTCCCACCAGTGCTTCGGCAACACGACGAGGTCGCCGAGGATCTTGGGCAGTTCCCGATTGCCCTTCTGGTTGAAATGGAACTCGACCTCGCGGTCGGAGACCGCAACAGCGTTGGTCACATTCTCGAAGTACCGGCTGTACATCGGGCTGTTGGCCTTCAGCACCTGGAACGACCAGATCACGTCGTCGACGGTGATCGGCTGGCCGTCATGCCATTTCGCGCGCGCGTCGAGCCGGTAGGTCGCGGACGAATAGTCCGACGGGTATTTATAGGCCTCGGCGATCAGCGGATGGCTGACGCTGCCTTCGTCCGTCGCCTGATCCATCAGCGTGTCGTAGAGCAGTCCGCCGCCGAACTCTGCGAAGCCGGCGGCCGGCGCACCCTGCACGATGTAGGGGTTGAAGCTGTCGAAGGTGCCGGTAACCACGGAATTGTAGGTTCCGCCCTTCGGCGCGTCCGGATTGACGTAGTCGTAGCGCTGGAAATTGTCGCCGTATTTGGAGGGGCCGATCAGCGAGGAGGTGGTGTGCCATTCGTCGGCGAAGCCGGCCTCAAGGCTCGCGGCGAAGGCGACCACCAGCATCGATGCGAAAAATGTCCGGGAGCGGCCAACCGTCATGCGTTCTCCTCGTCGCGAGCTCTGGGAGCGTTCATCGTTTCACGACGACCGCTCCTTCGCTTTGTTTCGACGCAATTCCGGACGGAAACCGGTTCCCACTTTTCCTGGAATTGCTCTGCCCACCGGCAATCTAGATCATTTGACGCCGGTGAAAACCGCAAGCGCCGGCTTTTGTCGCCGCATATGCGGTTTTCCTAACAGAAAAGCCGGGACGAACCCGGCTTTTCCAAGGAAGTCTCTATGACAAATTGTTTATTGAGCGGGAGCAGCCGGCTTGGCCGGAGCGGCGCCTTCGGCGGGCTTGGCCGGAGCGGCGCCTTCCGCGGGCTTGGCGCCTTCGGCAGGCTTGGCGCCTTCGGCAGGCTTGGCCTCGGCCGATGCACCCGGCTGCGGCAGCGGCTTCGGATTGTCCGACAGCGTGCGCAGATAGGCGATCACGTTGGCGCGGTCTTCATCCTTCGGCAGGCCGGCGAAGCCCATTGCCGTGCCCTTCACGAACTTCTTCGGCGAAGTGATGAAGTGGTTGAGGTTGTCATAGGTCCACTTCTCGGCGCCGCCCTTCGAAAAATCCTTCATGCCGGCGGAATAGGCGAAGCCCTCATGCTCGGCGACAGGGCGGTCGACGATGTCCCAGAGGTCCGGACCGACCTTGTTGGGGCCGCCCTTTTCGCCGGAGTGGCAGGCCTGGCACTTCTTGAAGATGGCGGCGCCAGCCTCGGCATTGGCGGCGGCGAGCAGATCGGCGATCGGCTTGGCTTCGGCGGCCGGGGCGGCGGCGCCGCCGCCTTCGGCCGGCTCCTGGGCCTCGATGGCGAAGCCGGGCTTCTCGGGCGCGGGGGAAGCAAACAGCGCGTTGGACACGATGCCCACGGAAAAGACGACGAAGCAGGTTCCGAGGAATCCGCCGAGCAGCTTGTTGACTTCGTTGGAATCCATACGCCCCTTGCTCCCTTTTCCGGCGGACCGTCCCGTCCACTCCGTCCGTCGGTATCGCTAAAGGCCCGGGAGGGCCAGTCAAATCGCGCGGAAACTAGGTCTTTTGCTTCGGCGTTGCAACACCTATAAGGGCGCTTCCAGTGAGACCTTTTGCCACTTTTCCATCCGCTTTCCCGGCCGTCCCGAAGTCCCATGTCGACATTGATCCTGATCCCCGCCCGCATGGCC
Source organism: Mesorhizobium sp. M1E.F.Ca.ET.063.01.1.1 (assembly GCF_003998155.1). NCBI lineage: Bacteria > Pseudomonadati > Pseudomonadota > Alphaproteobacteria > Hyphomicrobiales > Phyllobacteriaceae > Mesorhizobium > Mesorhizobium sp. M1E.F.Ca.ET.063.01.1.1. The sequence continues at coordinate 5,095 of NZ_RZSC01000153.1, read as the reverse complement.
TCGACGCGCCTGCCGGGCAAGCCGCTGGCCGACATCGCCGGCGTGCCGATGATTGTCCATGTCGCCCGCCGCGGCGCCGAGGCCGGGCTCGGCCGCGTGGTGGTGGCGACCGACACGGAGGCTGTGGCGCAAGCGGTGCGGTCGCATGGTTTTGAGGCGGTGATGACCCGTGCCGACCACGAATCGGGTTCCGACCGCATCTTCGAAGCCCTCACCGCGCTTGATCCGGAGAAAAAGGTCGAGACGATCGTCAACGTTCAGGGCGATCTGCCGACCATCGATCCTGAAATCATCGGCGCATCGCTGCGGCCCTTCACCGATGCCGCGGTCGATATCGCCACGCTTGGCGTCGAGATCGTCCGCGACGAGGAGAAGACCAATCCGAACGTGGTCAAGATCGTCGGCTCGCCGCTCTCCGCGACGAGGCTGAGGGCGCTCTATTTCACCCGCGCCACGGCGCCTTGGGGGGAGGGGCCGCTCTATCACCACATAGGCCTCTACGCCTATCGGCGCGCCGCGCTCGAGCGGTTCGTGGCGCTGAAGCCGTCGCCGCTCGAGCGCCGTGAGCGGCTGGAGCAACTGCGGGCGCTGGAAGCCGGCATGCGCATCGATGCCGAGATCGTCCGGTCGCTGCCGCTCGGCGTCGACACGCCCGACGACCTGGAGCGCGCGAGAAAGATCCTATCAAACTGAGATCCGTAAGAAAGACATCGGCGTATGCCTGAAAAGACCAACAGAATCGCCTTCCAGGGCGAGCCCGGCGCCAACTCCGACACCGCATGCCGCAACATGTTCCCATCAATGGAGCCGTTGCCCTGCCCGACCTTCGAGGACGCCTTCAACGCGGTGGAGACCGGCAAGGCCGATCTCGCCATGATCCCGATCGAGAACACGATCGCCGGGCGCGTGGCCGACATCCACCATCTTTTGCCGGAATCGCGGCTGCACATCGTCGGCGAGTATTTCCTGCCGATCCACTTCCAGCTGATGGTGCTGCCCGGCGTCAAGCGTGAAGAGATCAGAAGCGTGCACAGCCACATCCACGCGCTCGGCCAGTGCCGCAAATACATCCGCAAGAACGGCTGGAAGCCGGTGGTCGCGGGCGACACGGCGGGTTCGGCCAAGATGGTCTCCGAGGTCAGGGATCGCACCATGGCCTCGCTGGCGCCCGCGCTCGCCGCGGAGTTCTACGGCCTCGACATCATCCAGAGAAATGTCGAGGACACCGACTCGAACGTCACCCGCTTCGTCGTGCTGACCAAGAACAAGCAGTGGGCCGAGCGCCCGTCGCCGGACGCCAAGATGATGACCACCTTCATCTTCCGCGTCCGCAACGTGCCGGCCGCGCTCTACAAGGCCATGGGCGGCTTCGCCACCAACGGCATCAACATGACCAAGCTCGAGAGCTACCAGCTCGGCGCCTTCACCGCGACGCTGTTCTATGCCGATATCGAAGGCCACCCCGACGATCCGCTGGTGAAGCTCGCGCTCGACGAATTGCGCTTCTTCTCGCGCGAGATGCGCATCCTCGGCGTCTATCCGGCGAGCGCGTCGCGCGAGCAGTGGAAGGTCGCGGACTAAAGCATGTCTCCCGAAAGTGGTAACCGGTTTCGGGACAAAGACATGCGAAAAATCAAAAACCTAAAGCGCATGGAGCGAAGCTGAAAGATCGCGACGCGCTTTAGGCCCGCAACGCGTTAAAATCCGAGCGGCACGTAGTCGATCTCCATGAACGCCTCGACCTCCGGCACCCAGCGGTCGCGCACGAACGCGACATGGTCGGGATGCTCGTTGTACCTGGTGTAGGCGGCCTGGTCGGCGAACTCCATCGAGAAGCCGAAGTGATAGTCGTTCTTGGGGCTCACCTGGCGCAGCTGCTCGAAATGCGCCACGCCCTTGATCGCGGTGAGGATCTTCCTGGCATCGTGGAGGAACCGCTTCGCCTCCAGCGAATGCGGCGGATGCTTCAGCGTGAACACGACAGTGTGACGGATCATTTTTCGGCCCCTGCTTCTATTCGCTGTCGACCCAGGCGCGGATAAGATGGTGGGCGATCGCGCCCTTCGGCGGCGTGAGCAAGCCACCGGCATGTGTCCTGTCCAGCATCGAGCGCACCTCATCGCGGAAAAACCAGCGGCAGTCCTCCAGCTCGTTGAGGTCGGCCTGGATATCCTCGTTGAGCGGCTCGCTGAAGCAGCCGATCATCAGCGAATAGGGAAACGGCCAGGGCTGGCTGGCGTGGTAGACGACGCGGCCAAGCCTTATGCCGGCCTCCTCCAGCGTCTCGCGGCGCACCGCCGCCTCGATCGTCTCGCCGGGCTCGATGAAGCCGGCAAGGGCCGAGTACATGCCCGGCGCGAAATGCCGACCGCGCCCGAGCAGGCATTTCTCTGGCGTCACCGTCAGCATGATCGCCACCGGATCGGTGCGCGGGAAATGCTCTGTGCCGCAGGCCGGGCAGTGCCGCCTGTAGCCGCCGGCACGCATTTCCGAACGGTTGCCGCATTTCGAGCAAAAACCGTGACTGGCGTGCCAGGCGAGCAGCGCCGCGCCCTGCGCCAGCGCGCCGGCGGCCGCATCGTCGATCAGCCCCTGCATATAGACGGAGCGGTAGTCGATCGCCTTGACCGTCTCCGGCAATTCTTCCGGTTCGATGCCGGCGGGCACGGCAAGTACCGGACCGCTGTCCGAAAAGCCGAGCAGCACGCCGCGGTCGAGCGAAACCTCGAAGGGTTGGCCTTCCGCCGCCTCGAACCACGGGTCGAACCTGCCGTCGCTGAGCTTCAGATAGAGCTTGCCGCCATGCATCAGCAACAGCCGCGCCGTTCGATCGGCAAGGGCTTTCTCCACCGCGTCGTCGGCGCGGTTTTCCGATTGCCGGTCGATCTGGTTTCCGGCGAAACCGACGAACTGGCTCGGCTCGCGCAAGGGCGCGTCAAACAGACGAAAGCGCATGGGGTCTCGGGGTTCTGATGGACACTGGTCGGCTTATAGCGCTGCCTTGATCGTTTCGGCAAACCGGCGGATGTCGGGGCGTTGATAGGGCTCGCGCATGCCGTGCCCCCAGACCGGCCCCGGCCAGCCGGGGTCGCCTTCGGTGCGGGCGATGACGTGGACATGGAGTTGGCGCACGATGTTGCCGAGCGCGCCGGTGTTGATCTTGGTGCAGCCGGTCACCCGCTTCAGCGCCTGCGCCACCATGTTGGTCTCGAAGGTCAGCATCGCCTGGTCGAGCGGCGTCAGCTCGTGGATTTCCTCCACGCCTGGCCGCTGCGGCACCAGGACCAGCCACGGCCAGCGGCGATCGTTCATCAGCCTGAGTTCGCACAGGCCGAGCCACATGAGCTGCTCACTGTCCGCCTCCAATCGGGCGTCCAGCGTGAATCCGGCCTTGAGGCCAGGCAGCATGGGCGTTTCCTTCGCTTTTGTTATATTTTCCAAGCCGAGGAACGCTAGAGCGGCGGCAAGATGGCTGCAAGCGAATCATTGGCCGCTATTGCGGATTTCAAGGCTGTCGCGCCTGCGCGGCCCGGCCGGCCGTTTACCTCTGCCCTTGCATTTCGCCGCTGAATTGCCGATATGGAGCGTGGGAGGCTGGTGGTGGACGATCCACTCGCCAACCGGGTCAGGTCCGGAAGGAAGCAGCCCTAACGAGCCCGGAACGGGTCATTGTTCCAGCCTCCCGCCTCTTCGCCTTTCTCCCGCGACATTGACGGCGCCGAGCCGTGCGGGCGAGACTATGCGCAGGAATCGGTCGCCTGCGGTCCTTGGAGCTTTTGACGGCGAATGAGCGAAGCCGGAAATTTGGGGCCAAAAAATCCGGAGACGGAAAAGGCCGACGCCTATCGCGTGCTGGCGCGCAAATATCGCCCCTCGAATTTCTCCGAGCTGATCGGCCAGGAGCCGATGGTCCGCACGCTCACCAACGCCTTCGCTACCGGCCGCATCGCCCAGGCCTGGATGCTGACCGGCGTGCGCGGCGTCGGCAAGACGACGACGGCGCGTATCCTCGCGCGGGCCCTGAACTATAAAACCGCGACCGTCGACCAGCCCTCGGTCGACCTTTCGATCCCTGGAGAGCATTGCCAGGCGATCATGGAAGGCCGCCATGTCGACGTCATCGAGATGGACGCCGCTTCCCACACCGGCATCGACGACATCAGGGACATCATCGACCGCGTGCGCTACGCCCCGGTCTCGGCCCGCTACAAGGTCTACATCATCGACGAAGTGCACATGCTCTCCACCCAGGCCTTCAACGGCCTGTTGAAGACGCTGGAAGAGCCGCCGCCGCACGTCAAATTCATCTTCGCCACCACCGAGATCCGCAAGGTGCCGATCACGGTTCTGTCGCGCTGCCAGCGCTTCGACCTGAGGCGCATCGATGCCGGCGCGCTGGTTGCGCATCTTGCGGCGATCGCCGCCAAGGAAGGCATTTCCGTCGACGACGAAGCGCTGGCGATGATTGCCCGTGCCGCCGAAGGCTCGGCGCGCGATGCGCTCTCGATCCTCGACCAGGCGATTGCCCACGGCAGTGGCTCGGTCAGCGCCGAGGCGGTGCGCGCCATGCTGGGCCTGGCCGACCGCGCCCGCATCATCGACCTGTTCGAGCATGTCATGAAGGGCGACGTGGCGGCTGCTTTGACCGAATTCCGGGCACAGTACGATACCGGCGCCGATCCGGCCGCGGTACTCACCGATCTTGCCGAATTCAACCACCTCGTCACCCGCCTGCGTTTCGTGCCGGCCGCGGCCGACGATGCCTCGCTCTCCGAGGACGAGCGCCGGCGCGGCGCCGAATTCGCGAACGCGCTGTCGGTGCGCGTCCTGTCGCGAACCTGGCAGATGCTGCTCAAGGGCATTCCCGAGGTGCAATCCTCCAACCGCCCGGTCAGTGCTGCCGAGATGGTGCTGATCCGGCTTGCCCATGCCGCCGAGCTGCCGACGCTGGACGAGGCGCTGAAATCGCTTGAGGGCGCGGCTCCGGTGGCGAGCGGCGCGCCGCGCGGCAACGGAGCACCGGCAAGTTCCGGCAATGGCGGCGGCGCGAGTGCTGTGGCGCAGGCGCGGATGCCGCCCTCCGCCGGTGGTGCGC
>NZ_RZSC01001539.1:0-504 GCF_003998155.1 Mesorhizobium sp. M1E.F.Ca.ET.063.01.1.1 | reverse complement strand
TCGCGGCCTGGCTGTGGAAGGGCGGCGTCTCATCGGCGCCGACCGAGATCCCTACGGCCACGGATGGATCGAAGCTGTGGTTGATCGGCGAGAACCGGCGGGCTTCTTCGTCGGTGATCGCGATCTCGGCGGCAAGGAATGACATCTGCAACGGCTTCAGGTCGTAAAGGCCGCCGAGCAGCAGCGCAGCTTTGATGCCGGACGGCCGGCTGTCGCCGTCGAAAAGCATCGTCGCCAGATGCGCGCCGGCGGAATGACCGCTGACCGTCAGCAGGTCGGGATCGCCGCCATGGTCCGCGATATGGTCAAGCACCCATCGCTTGGCGCGGCGCACCTGGTCGACGATTTTTGCCATCCTGACAGCCGGCATCAGCGCATAGTCGACGATGACTGCGATCGCACCGGCGTTCGTGACGGTCTCGGCGACATAAGAATAATCACGCTTGGAGAACATGCGCCAATAGCCGCCGTGAATGAACATATGCACCGGCAGGCGGTCCCGCT
>NZ_RZSC01001538.1:0-504 GCF_003998155.1 Mesorhizobium sp. M1E.F.Ca.ET.063.01.1.1 | reverse complement strand
CATCGAGGCCTTGCGCAAGATCGGCGTCGACCACGCGCAGGGCTATGCCATCGCCAGACCGCAGCCATTCGACGCGACGACGGTTTTCCGCGGCGGCCGGATCGACCGGGGTGCGACCGTCGATGCCTGGGAGGGTTTGGCGCAGACGTTACGCCGCAAGGCCGGCTGACGCGGTTCCGCGATCCCCATTGCAGCTACCACCTGCACCTAAGCTGTCGCCCCTCCAGCCCGCCGCTCCAGCAGGATCGTCGGCTTGTCGTGATAGGTGGTGCGCAGGATTTCGCGATAGCCGTTCCTTTCAGCCACTTTAAGCGAGGCACCATTTTCAGGATCGATGATGCAGACGGTCCTTGCCCGCCCGAACACCGCGTCGCCCCAGGCGACGATGCGCCCGACGACCTCGCTCGCAAGTCCCTGGCCATGCGCCACCGAAGCCAGCGCCCAGCCGGCTTCCGGCACGCCTTCGATCGACGGCTCGATCTCGCGCTTGAGATCATGGAACCC
>NZ_RZSC01001537.1:0-507 GCF_003998155.1 Mesorhizobium sp. M1E.F.Ca.ET.063.01.1.1 | reverse complement strand
GCATGACTTCGTCACACGCTGCTACGACTGGCTGCTGAGCTTCTGCCTGCGCCACACCTTCCTGGTGTTCCTGGTCTTCATCGGCACCGCTGCGGCGTCGGTCTGGCTGATCGAGGTCTCGCCGAAGGGCTTCTTCCCGCAAGAGGACATCGGCCAGATATCGGTGACGACGGTCGCCCGCCAGGACATCTCGTTCGACGCCATGGCGAAGCTGCAGGGCCAGGTGGCCAGCGTCTTCTCCCATTCGCCCTATGTCGATCATGTGGCGTGGTCGGCGGGCAGCGGCAACAATGCGCTCAACCAGGGCCAGTTGTTCGTGCAGCTCAAGGACAAGGACAAGCGCCCGGACATCGAAAAGGTGCTCTCGGATCTGCGCAAGCAACTGGCAGGCGTGGCCGGCATCGAGACCTATATGCAGCCGGTGCAGAACCTGAGGCTGGGTTCGCGGTCGTCGGCCAGCGCCTACCAGCTCGTGGTTCAAGGCCTCGATACTGGCCAGACCGATAT
>NZ_RZSC01001536.1:0-507 GCF_003998155.1 Mesorhizobium sp. M1E.F.Ca.ET.063.01.1.1 | reverse complement strand
ATCGGCTTCCTGATCGGCGCCGTGCTGTCGGGCACTACCGGCTTCATCGGCATGCATGTCTCGGTCCGCGCCAATGTGCGTACCGCGCAGGCCGCTTCCAACAGCCTCGCCGCCGGCCTCGACATCGCCTTCAAGTCAGGCGCCATCACCGGCCTGCTGGTGGCGGGCCTCGCGCTGCTCGGCGTCTCCATCTACTACGCCATCCTGACCGGTGCGATGGGTCTGCAGCCGAATGACCGCGTCGTCATCGACTCGCTGGTCTCGCTCGGCTTCGGCGCTTCGCTGATCTCGATCTTCGCCCGTCTCGGCGGCGGCATCTTCACCAAGGGCGCCGACGTCGGCGGCGATCTGGTCGGCAAGGTCGAGGCCGGCATTCCGGAAGACGATCCGCGCAATCCGGCCACCATCGCCGACAATGTCGGCGACAATGTCGGCGACTGCGCCGGCATGGCCGCCGACCTGTTCGAGACCTATGCGGTGACGGTGGTCGCCACGATGGTGCTCGCC
>NZ_RZSC01001535.1:0-507 GCF_003998155.1 Mesorhizobium sp. M1E.F.Ca.ET.063.01.1.1 | reverse complement strand
CCACCAGCGCCGGCTCCATCGCCCAAGCTCTCGTGGACGTGGGTTGCGCGCACTCGTCAAACACGACCACAACATGTTTCGCATTCTGCTGACCTGGGTGGAGACCTTGGCGGTCCCAGAACAGCACCTATTCGGGCGAACCAACCTTACACGCCTGAGACCCGACCGACGCTTCTTCGGTGGTCGGTAGCATGGCCGTTCGGGCATCATCAAGGTACTTCTGGGAAGCGTGACAGAAAGCGTTCTGCGTTCGGTCGCCGTCGATGTCTTTGCGGTACCGCCTATCCGAAATTGGTCAAGGTCTGCGTGGATGATAGTTTGTGTTCGTCTTGGGAGTCCGCGGTCGCCACGAAGGGGCGGGACGCCATCGTTGCCCTCACTGCGGTCCATGCGCTTCCTCCAAACGACCCACGCTGCGGGAAGACTGACGGCTGCCCATTCTGTCCGATGACCTCGCCGACTTCAGTCCGAACCAGTTGCATAGGATGAAGTCCGCTTGTCCAGTGC
>NZ_RZSC01001534.1:0-509 GCF_003998155.1 Mesorhizobium sp. M1E.F.Ca.ET.063.01.1.1 | reverse complement strand
TCGCTGCGCTTTGCGCGCTGGCGGCGGCGGGTGCCGCCCTCTCTTTCTTCGCCGGTGTCGATGAATCGGAGCAGTATGTCTTCAACGAGACCAATTTCGACAAGCTGACGGGCCTGCTGGCGCGTCCGGCGATGGTCGGCAAGATCGCCGAGGCGGCCTCGGCGACGATCCGCACCGGCGAGCCGGTGTTCCTGATCGACATCGACATCGACCGCTTCAAGCACATCAACGACGCCATCGGCTACAGCTATGGCGACGAGCTGATCCGCGCCTTCGCCGAGCGGCTCAGGGACCGCATGCCGGAGGGCGCGGTGCTTGGGCGCATCGGCGCCGGCGAGTTCGCGGTGCTGCTGGCGGACCGCGAGCTGAAGGGCTCGGTCGAGAAGACGATCGAGAAGCTCATCGACGAGATGATGGAGCCCTATCAGCTCAATTCGCATCAGCAGTCGGTCAGCCTGTCGGTCGGCATCGTGGCGATGCCCAAGGACGGCGTCGACCCGGTCCTGGTG
>NZ_RZSC01001533.1:0-509 GCF_003998155.1 Mesorhizobium sp. M1E.F.Ca.ET.063.01.1.1 | reverse complement strand
AAGTGGCGGAGCGGGCGGGTGTGTCGATCGGCTCGCTCTACCAGTTCTTCCCGGACAAGCGGGCGATCGTCTGGGCGCTTGCCGAGCGCTACACCGCCGAAAGCCAGGCCTGCATTGCGGCGGCGCTGAAGGATGTCAGCGATGCCGAAGGCCTCAGCCAAGCGTTTTCGGAACTGGTCGACATCTACTACCGGCTGTTCCTGGCCGAGCCGGTGATACGCGACATCTGGTCGGGCACGCAGGCCGACAAGGCGCTGCGCGAACTTGAGCTCGCCGACAGCCGCGCCAATGCCGAATTCCTCGTCGCGGTGCTGAAGCGGCTGCGTCCCGATGCCGATCCAGTCGCACTGGAGACGACGGCATTCCTCGTCTGGCAGATGGGCGAGGCCGCCATGCGGCTGGCGATCTCCGTCGATCGCGAGGAAGGCGACAGGCTGGTCGCAGCCTATAAGCGCATGGCGCTGAGGGAATTGGTGGGTGGGTAGGATGCTCCCACCCTCGACCTGGTG
>NZ_RZSC01001532.1:0-510 GCF_003998155.1 Mesorhizobium sp. M1E.F.Ca.ET.063.01.1.1 | reverse complement strand
ATCTGATCCTGGAAGGAAGGCAGCATCGCCTTGACCTTGTCGACGACGTCGACCGTGTTGGCGTCGGGCTGGCGTTGCACAGCCATGATGATGGCGCGCGTGCCGTCGTACCAGCTCGCCGTCGTCGTGGTCTGCACCGAGTTGACGACGCGAGTCACCTCGCCGAGCCGCACCGGGTGGCCGTTCTTGGTGGCGATGATGAGGTTGGAGAACCCTGCGGCGTTGTCGAGCTGGGTGTTGGCGGTGATGGTAAGCTGCTGCTTGTCGTTCCGAAGCACACCGAGCGGCGTGTTGCTGTTGGCCGATGCGATAGCCGCCTGCAGCTGATCGATCGAGATGCCGCGCGCGGCAAGCGCGGTCGGATCGATCTGGATGCGCACCGCATATTTCTGCTGGCCGAAGATCGAGACCTGCGCCACCCCGTCGATCGTCGACAGCGACGGCGAGATGACATTCTCGGCGAACGAATCGAGGTCGGTGAGCGGAACCGTATCACTGACCAGTGACATC
>NZ_RZSC01001531.1:0-510 GCF_003998155.1 Mesorhizobium sp. M1E.F.Ca.ET.063.01.1.1 | reverse complement strand
TCCCTGGACTGCATAAACAGGGCATGTCGGGTTCGAGAGCCTATGCCCTCGCCACAAGAGAATGTCTCGATGCATTCCATATTAGATCACGGCAAGCGGCCATCTTGGGGTTGGCGTCACCGCGCGGTCAGAAGCCAACGCTCTACAACTGTTCTCGCTAACCTTCGGATCCGTGCAAAAGGTCGTCAGCATCGAGATGGTCAGGACATGGATGATTTCGATCAAAATCATGGGCAACTGGTTTCGTCGTCGTATCTGGTTTCCCCGAGGCCACGAGCAAATTTCAAGCTGAGACGAGGCCCGTACCGAAAGAAAGGCGTCTCAATTGAGTGATCCTCAACCCATCACGAACGAAAATATCCTGAAGATTCTCGGCACCGTCCTCATCGAAATTCGCGCGGCCGATGACCTACCTACAGCACGCATGCTTGCAGACTCATTTCACAACGCGCCGGCCATGATCGCCCGCGGTGCTGATCCGCAGGATACATGGACAAGCGTTCTCAATAC
>NZ_RZSC01001530.1:0-510 GCF_003998155.1 Mesorhizobium sp. M1E.F.Ca.ET.063.01.1.1 | reverse complement strand
ATCTTCTGCTGTCGCCCGAGGCCGCCAACCGCTTTTCATCGGCCTCGGTCGAAAAGCATGTGCGCGCCTGGGAAAAACCCTCCGACCATGTGCCGGTGGCTATCGATCTCGCCTTGCAGCCGGCCTGAAGAAGCTATTCAGGTAACTCTCGCAGAACCCTGATATTGCCACAAATCGCGCGTTTGATGCGGGCTGTTGCGGGGGTTCGATGACGATCCGATTTGTTCTTTGCCCGATCGGCGTTGCGCTGGCATTTGCCACACCGGCGCCGGTGCTGGCCGCCCAAGCGTGCCTTGCCAACGGCAAATCGTTCAAGGTCGGCGAGACAGCCTGCCTGACTGTTGCCGGCGAAAGTCACCTTGCGCGCTGCGACATGGTTCTCAACAACACGTCCTGGACGAAGGTCAAGGACGTGTGCCCCGGCGAAAGCCAGGCGCCGAAATTGCACCCAACCTCGATATCGACGCCGACGCCAAGCGTGGTGCCGACGGAACCTACCGAGAACTGAGG
>NZ_RZSC01000152.1:0-10087 GCF_003998155.1 Mesorhizobium sp. M1E.F.Ca.ET.063.01.1.1 | reverse complement strand
CCCCTCATCCGTCCGAGCTTCGCTCGGACACCTTCTCCCGCAAGGGGAGAAGGGGCGCCGGCCCTACCCCGCCTTCGCCTGCCGCGGATGGCTGATCGAGTCCCGCACGGTGCCGTAGGACGCGCCCCAGCGGTCGGTCATGTCGCAGCGTATGTCCCAGAGCTCGGGGAAGAAGCGGTGGCGGGCGCCGCCTTCGAGGATTTCCACCGGTCGGCCTTTGAGCGACTTCGCGCCGAGCCCGATCGAGCGGTGGATGAGATAAAGGTGGTTGGCGCGGAATTTCTGGAAGAGCTCGTCGAACTCAATCAGCGCCTCGGCAACGACGTAAGCGTCACCATGGTCGTAGTGGGCGTCGTAGATGTCCTCGACCGAGAGTCCACGGCCGTCGAGATAGGAGTGCTTGAAGGCCCGCCAGAGGTCCGGCGGCAGGCGCAGGATGAGCTTGAAGCCCGGCGACTCCTGGCCGCTGCCATTGCCGAGCTCGAGGCGTATCTGCTGATACTCTTTGGGCGACATGGTCTCCAGCAGGTCGAGCTGCGCCGTCATCATGCGCATCAGCCGGTGCACGCGGCCCATGAGCGTGACGATGCGATGCGTATCCTCTCTCTCCAGATAATCGAGGACGTCGACCAGCGTGTAGGCGATGAGCTTCATCCACAGCTCCTCGACCTGGTGCACGATCTGGAACTGCAACTCGTCGGCGTTGACCATCTCGGCGAGCGGCTTCTGGCAGGTGAGCAGTTGGTCGCATTTGAGATAAACGCCGTAGTCGCGCATTTCGGGCGCCTCGATGCGGGCGTGATAGTCCGATTTGTCCATGGCTCATCCTCCTCGCACGGGCATGTTCGACGGATGCCCAAAGAATAGCGCTTTCGGCTTGAACATTGTTCCTTTCTGTTATCCAATTCGGCGAAATCGAAGGACAATTCATCGCCTTTTATAGAGTTTTGGAGAACGAAATATGCTGGACGCCGTCGACCGCAAAATCGTTGCCGCCCTCGAACGCGACGCGCGCATCTCCTTCGGCGAACTAGCCGAAGAGGTTGGCCTGAGCAAGACGCCGTGCTGGAAACGGGTGAAGGCACTTGAGGATGCAGGCGCCATCCGCGGCTATTCCACCCGCATCGATCCGGCGGCGATCGGCTTCGGCATCGAGGCCTTCATCCAGGTGTCGATCGACTTTGAGGTCTCGGACGCCTTCGAGGCGGCCGTGAAGAAGCATCCGCTGATCCGCCGCTGCTACGCCACGACCGGCGAGGCCGACTATCTGTTGCAGATCGTCACCGTCGACATGAGGGCGCTGGACAGGATGCTGCGCGAGGAACTCAGCCGGCTGCCCGGCGTGCGCCGCACCGTGACCTCGATGGCGATGCGCGAGATCAAGGGCGATATCTCGTTCGCCGACGCCGCGGCGCATGCGCTGACATAAGTCACGGCGGCAAAGATCAAAGAGACGTCGGCGGGACAGAGCGCGAAGGAACGCTACGGTAGGTATTCGGAGGTCACCTCCGGGCCAGGCTGAAGATCCTCGTGACGAGTTCCGTCCCGCGCTACCTCTTCCTTTTCCGCATCGGCCTTGCGCTTCGGGCACTCCTCGAAATCATGGTCGCGGCCACCGCAATAGGAGCAGCATTTGGCAGGCTTATCGGGGTGGAGCATCGAGGCCATTCCCAAGAATGCGCGAAAAGGTTTCCGGTTGCAGCAATGCGTGAAGCCGCCGCAACCACCCAATGCCCCACTGTCAAAATCAAAGGAGCTCGCCGCTTGCGCGGCGGGCTCCCGCTCAGTCACCGCTCACGCATGCGCGTGGGGATGACGGAAGTCCCAGACGGCATAGGCCGATGCCGCGATCACCAGCACGCCGAGAACGACATGCGTGGCCATCACATTCGTGTCGGCCGCAAAGCCCAGCAGCCAGGGCGACACGATCAGCCAGAGCCCGAGGGCCATATTTACCCATTCTTCCCATTCTGCGAACACCGAAAGCGTCGCGAGCGCCAGAGCGCCGAGCGCAACGCCGACAATCCAGGCGTTCCACGCGGGCACCATTACCGCGGTGAATCCGATGACCCAGGGTGAGATGAACAGGCAGATCGCAAGGACCAGAGTGATCCAGTCCATGCTCTTTCTCGCTTCCATCATTGCCATGACAACCTCCATGGATGAAGCTTGACCAAAGCAACTCACTTCGCGTGGACATTGCACGCTCACTCATTGATATAATTACGTTTTGTGAAGCTGCAAGGACGCGAGCCGGCAACCGCGGCTTGCGCCCTGCCCGGTGCCAGACGGCAAATACCTCTCAAACGCTGAAGTCGCCTTCGCCTTCCGCCCCCAGCTGCGGGACGACGATAGCCTCGAGCGGCGCCGTCAGCGACCATTTCAGCTCGCCGGGCGAGCGTTCGAGGCTGGAGGTTCCGCCAAGCGATTGCGGCGCCACGCGCTGCAGCACCACCGTGCCGAAGCCTTTTCGTGTGGACTCGTTCGTCTCGCTCTGTCCGCCGGGGTGGTTCAACGCCTCCTGCCAGACAAGGTGAAACCGGCGCCGGGCCTCCGGGCCGGTGTCGACCGTCCAGGTGATCTCGACATTGCCGCCCTCACCCGCCAGCGCGCCATATTTCGACGAATTGGTGCCGAGTTCGTGGAAGGCCATGCCGAGATTCTGCACGGCGTTCGACTGCAGCGTCAGCAGCGGGCCAGAGAGCGAGATGCGCTCCTCATGGCCGAACGGCTTCAGATGCTCCTGGATGAGATCGAAGAGGCTCGCCCCCGCCCATTCCGAAGTGACCAGAAGATCGTGCGAGCGCGACAGCGCCATGATGCGCGCACGGATCATCTCCTCGAACTCGCCGGGATCGGTCGAACGCTTGCTGGTTTCGCGGACCATCGACAGGATGACCGCGAACTGGTTCTTCACGCGATGGTTGACCTCACGCATCAGGAGCCGGATGCGGCGCTCGCTTTCCTTGGAGGCGGTGATATCGCGAGCTATCGTGGACGCGCCGACAATCTGGCCGGAAAGGTTCCTGATCGGCGAAACCGTGATGGAAACAGCAATCAGCGAGCCGTCCTTGCGCTTTCGCGTCGTGTCGAGGCTCGCCACGCCCTCGCCCCTGCGGATGCGGCCGATAATGTCACTTTCCTCGTCCTGCAGGCGCTCGGGGATCAGCATCAGGATCGACTGGCCGATGACCTCCTCGGCTTTATAGCCGAACATGCGCTCGGCCGCGTGGTTCCAGTCGGTGATGATGCTGTTCAGATTCTTGCCAATGATGGCGTCGAATGAGGAATCGACAATGGCCGCCAGCCGCGCATCGGCGTTGCTGATTTGTGATGCCCTGCCCCCGGATTTCACTGTTCCCTGCCCCTGGATTGCGCCAAGGCGTTAGTTAGCGCACTTGCGGATCAAGACAACAACCCGCAAAAGATGAAAAGATGAGATGCCATCTTGCTCTAAGTCTCGGAGCGATCGGGGTTTTCGTCGCCTTTGGCGGTCGGCGACAGCACACCGAAGTCCTGCGACTTGACGCCGGTCTCGGCGGTCAGGAAACCTTCCGCCGCGAGACCCCGGCGCAAAAGCTCGCGTACGGCAGCGGAACGGCTCGGCATTCGTTTGTCGAAGCGCCAGTTCTCGACTGCCGCCAGTTCCTCCTCGGTCAACATGATCTGCAGCCGCTGCGGTCGCTCCAACTCAGCCACTTCAGCCTCCCAAGAGACCAATACCAGGAATGAGTATGTGTCTCACTATGAGTGAAAATGGGAAACAGCACGCAGAACGTCAAGGTTGCTCGATAGGCAAAAGGCGGATGACCCTAACGATGCGGGTGATACCACGAAATCACATTCGTGATACTATGCTAACTATTTGTTTTATTTATGAATTTTTACATTTTCCTATTGCTATTCGCCCGATACGGGCGCATGGTGCGAACAGAGGGACAAACCGTCCGCGAAAGGAGGGTTTTCCGATGCAACGAGAATTTCCCGACCAGATGCGCGATGATGCCCACCGCAAGGTCCAGGAGGCCCTGCAAGCGAACGGGATCGTCAATATCATCAGCTTGTCGGAAGAGATCAGGCTCCGGAACCTCGAAGAGAACTTCGCCCGCGAGGATATCGAAGATTTGGTCATGCAGGTGGCCCAGATCTACGGCGCGCCGATCGAGTTCGACGAGCAGGTTCTCACCGCGCTCGACCTCAATGACGCTTGGCCGGGCGACAGGCGCAACGATCTGGAAAAGGCACTCGACCAACGACGGCTGCCGGGTTCCCCGATCGATCTGCTTCATTTGGATCCGAAAGGCTGAATTGCACAAGCGCGTCGCCCGAATTCGCCGCGACGCGCTTTAGTGGCCGTTCAACTCGCCCAGCAAGCGCAGGCCCTCCTCGTACTTGGTCGGGGCGATGCCCGCCTGAAACGCCTGCCAGAGATTGTCCTTGAGGTCCGCCTTCTTGACGGGCAGCGACAGCGGGTTCGAGGCTGCGCGAAAGATGAAGGCCTGCTCGCTCTCGTCCATCCTTCTGGTCAGGGCATCGACCGCCACGACCACCCGCAATCCGAAGCCGGCCGCCTCCAGCCTGTTCAGCGACCAGCCTTCGCCTTTCTCGATCACGTCGTGCAGGTAAGCGACGGTCTTCTCGTCGTGGGTTTCGACGGCGTCGGCAACGCGCCTTAGATGTTCGATATAGGGTCGGCCGGTCTTGTCCAGTTGGCCGCGATGGGCCTGCCTGGCGATCTTCGCTGCCCGGTGGAGCATGTTCACCTCGATCAACCTGTAAGCCCGCCTCGGCGGGGAGAGGGCCGAGACGGGCTGGATCGGGCTCTGGATACCCGGTCCGACAGCGCACATTTCGCGCGGATGCTGGGACTGCGCGCCATGGTGCAAGAGGAACATCAGCGACGCCTAAATGTTCCCTTCCAAATCCCGATTCCGGCGTTCGGCAAAGGCAGGAACCTCCGTGCAGCGCCGCCGTTAGCTCCTTGTGCAAAACGAAGGAGTTCGCGCCATGGATTGGAACCGCGTCGAAGGAAACTGGAAGCAGGTCAAAGGCAAGGTCAAGGAACAGTGGGGCAAGCTCACCGACGACGACCTCGACCGCATCGCCGGCAAGCGCGACCAGCTCGAAGGCAAGATCCAGGAACGCTACGGCATCGAGAAGGACCGTATCCGTCGCGACATCGACGACTGGGCGAGGCGCCAAGGCTGGTAGTGTCCGCCGACCGGAAAGCAAGGGATTTTGATTTCCGGACAATGAGGCTATGTTAGCTGACTAAGTGATTCATGGCACGGTGAACCGATGGCCAAGAAGAAATCGAGAACGGCCTTGTCCGTTTTCGCCACAGCCTCGCGATCAGAGGCCTCCGAAGCGATTTATTTTGCCCGCAAATGCGGCCTCACCCCTGACGAAGCCCTGCGGATAATGCGCGAGGCGCATGTGACGTCAGGGTTCAAGTCGCCAGACAACGGAAAACAGAAGCGCTGAGCCCGCAAGGGGGCCGATCGCGCCACCGGCAGGACGTATCCGCCGGCTGGCGGCTACCTTGGCATTGCGGAATGGAACTTCGGTCACTGCTGGCTGTTCCACTTGAAAGGCGGGCATCAGCATGACCAGATCGTCGCGGCATCTGCTCAAGGGCATCGGCTATACAATCTCGACGGCAAGCGTGATCCTGCTGGCGACCGTCAGTTGGGAGAGCGCATCGAAAAGTCCGCTGTTGATTGCCTGCCTGCTCGGCGGCGCCGCCACGTCGATCGTCGGCATGTTTTGCCGCTGGCTTTCCTACGAGATCGAAAAGCGTGGGGACGAGCGCCAGGGCAGCGTGACCGAGAAAAGGCCAAGCCTCGGATCGCCGCCAAGCAGCGTCACCTCCGTCTCCGCCGCCGGAACCCCGAGACCAGCACCGTGATCAAGCTGCTGGCAACGATCATGTGGCAACCTCGCCGCCGACACGCGGTTTGGTATCGCGGTCGGGATGGTTCCGGACAGGCGGCAGGGGGTGGGCCAGCGCCGAGATCAAAAGAAGCCCCGGCCGAGAGGACCGGGGCTGCAATTTCGGGAGTAACACGAAGCTCGGGAAACTGTCCGGTAACTCGCGCGCCTGGCAAAAGTTCCGGGCCAGTCCGGTTGGCCGTCCTTACTTCGGGTTTTGCGGCGGCAATTCATCAGGCTCGATAATCGGCATCTGGCTGTTGTCGGCCGGCGGAACGGTGGTGTTCTTGTCGCCGGTGGGCGGCGGCTTCAGCACACCGCCGCATTTGTCGAGCGTTTCCGACAGTTCATTCGTGGCGGCCTGCGGCTTCTGCTGCGGCTCCTTGGTGTCGGGCTTGGCCTGGCAGTCCCCTAGTTGCTGCAAGTCGGGGATGAGCTGCTGGTCCATCGGCTGATCGGCCGTCTGGGCGACCGCCGGCAGCACCGACATCATAACGGCTGCCATGATGAGAAGAATTTTCTGCATGGGATCCTCCTCATGGGTTCAGTAACCTCCAACGATCGGCAGGATCTCACCGGTGATGTAGCTTGAGCATTGCGGCGAAGCCAAGAATACATAGGCCGGCGCGATCTCCTCCGGCTGGGCGGGGCGCTTCATCGGCGTCTTGGCGCCAAACTGCGCGACGTCCCCGGCCTCCTTCTCCGACGGGTTGAGCGGCGTCCATACTGGACCAGGCGCCACCGCATTGACGCGGATGCCCTTGCCGATGAGATTACCGGAGAGCGCACGGGTGAAGGCGTGGATGCCGCCCTTGGTCATCGAATAATCGACCAGCTCCTTGGAGCCCTCGATGCCGGTGACGGAGCCGGTGTTGATGATCGCCGAGCCCGGCTTCATGTGCGGCACGGCTTCCTGCGCCATGTGGAAATAGCCGTAGAGATTGGTCTTCAGCGTGGTGTCGAAATGCTCTTCGGTGAGATCGGCGAAGTCCGCCGAGTGAACCTGGAAGGCGGCGTTGTTGACCAGCAGGTCGAGCCCGCCGAGCTTCTTCACGGTCTCTTCGACGGCCTTGCGGCAGAAGGCGCGCCTGGCGACATCGCCGCGCAGCGTGATGCAGCGCCTGCCCTCGGCCTCGACCGCCGCTTTCGTCGCCTTGGCATCGCGGTCCTCGCTGAGATAGACGATGGCGACATCGGCGCCTTCGCGCGCGAACAGCACCGCGACCGCGCGACCGATGCCGGAATCGCCGCCGGTGATCAGTGCAACTTTGCCGCCTAGCTTATTCGAGCCTAGCCAGAACGGCGCATCGTAGAGCGGTGCCGGCTCGATCGCCCATTCCTCGCCGGGCTTCGGGTGATGCTGCTTCGGGAAAGGTGGCACCGGATATTTTCGCGCGCCGGCCTGCATCGCACGCGAGGATTTGGATTTGCCGTTCGACCTGACGCGGTCCTTGGCATCGACCTTGCGCTGCACATCGCGCTGCTTGCGCACAGCTTGCCCGGTGTCGGATTGGGTCGGCGTGGCTGATCTCGTCGGCATCGCTTTCTCCGTCGCTTTGGAAGAACAACGCATGCGGGGAGAAAAAGTTGGCCCTGTCGGATGTCGACCCTTAGGAGCGGACCGTCGCGGCCGGCGTCAATCGGGATGCTCCCGCCCTTTTCGCGAGTGGAGCGGAGACGTCTTCGTTAAAGGATGGCCGGCCTCATCAAAATGGATGGCGACAGCGGGCAGCGGCTGTAGTGATATCTCGCTGAACTCCCGGGCAGGACGTCGGAGCACTCCGGTTCCTGTTGCTCCGGTGCAGGGCCGGTCAGCTCCGCGGGTTTCGGTGACGACGAGGAGAATTAGATGCGCTCTCCTGCCGAAAAGAACAAAAGGACGCTTCGCCCATTGCCGGTTGAGGACGAGCGCCAGCTACGGCTTGAGAAAACGCTCAGGCTCAGGTGCCTGAGAGCCTACGCCTCCTCGCTCTCGTTTGCTCCCGATGCTCAGTTTCACGATGAAATCGACTGCTCGGCGCTGTTCGCCGACTGGAACCGAGGTGGCCAGGCGCATTGCCAGTCGTATCCCCAGGTTCTACCGCCTCGCGCGTCCTTTGGACGCGCAAAGGACCCTGTAACCGTTTGATCCTGCGCATGATCCTTCCCGAGTATCCGATCTTTCGCGATCGTGCGTGGAGCAGGATGCAAGCGTCAATATGAACGCAGCCTCCGCTAGCGTTGCGGCCCGGGCCTGCGGATAGAGTCGAGACAGGATGGCAGGCCGGGCCTTTGCCCCCGACCGCTTCGGCACGGTTCATCAGCGCATACGTCAAAGTTAAATGCGGACGATCGCCGCAGATGCTAGTCGATCACTGTTTGGGGTCACTCTTAGGAGGAGAGTACCGTGGACATTGGAAATCTGATCGGCAAGCTATCAAGGACATTTCGGCGCCAGCGTGCCGCCCCAACCACTCCTCTCAGGCTGACCATGCTTCG
Source organism: Mesorhizobium sp. M1E.F.Ca.ET.063.01.1.1 (assembly GCF_003998155.1). Taxonomy (NCBI): domain Bacteria; kingdom Pseudomonadati; phylum Pseudomonadota; class Alphaproteobacteria; order Hyphomicrobiales; family Phyllobacteriaceae; genus Mesorhizobium; species Mesorhizobium sp. M1E.F.Ca.ET.063.01.1.1. Next base: position 1,678 of record NZ_RZSC01000152.1, on the reverse strand, counting down.
CTCGCCGACGTGCCGTTAAGGCTACGGCCGCGCCCGCCCCACCGTCGGGCTCCGCCCATTCGGCCAGCGAGCAACATGTAGCTCGCATTTACAGCCCGCCCTTGGCCGATCGAATGCAACCGGTCGGCGGCATCTTCGTTTATGGCGATCCCAATCCTGATGGTGGCAACATGAAATCCATTTGGGCGAACAATCCTCTCTTCATTGCGGCGGCGGTGTTGACTGCGGCGCCCTTCGTCGGCCTCGCCTGGCGCACACGCGAATGGATCGGGTGGTGACGGGCCATGAGCCGATTTTTGCCGCTTACCATCCGCTTCGTCAGCGGCGGCACGATGGTGGTTTCCTCGATCGCCGGCGCAAAAAAGGCGCTTGGCGGAGAATGGAAGGACAAGAAGGCGCCGGACTACCTCGCGGCGGCGCGGCTGGTCGACGACGCCATGGCAGGCATCTGCCGCCCGGCTGTTGCCTTCGCCGCCTTCAAGAAGGCTGCCGCCCAGCAAGGCCTCCTGAGGTCGGCCGACCCTAGCGCGGCGCTCTCGATGCTCGACGCGCTATGGTCACGCGACGGCAAGAGCCCGCCGGACTGACGCGCTCACCTTCCAGTGGCCGCAGCAACCATACCCGACCTGAGCCGTTCCGACACCGGGAAGGTAAAACATGTTCGAAGGGTTTGAAATCGCCGAGGTCGACACGGACGGAGCACGGATTTTCATTCGCCGCGCCGGCAGCGGACCGGCGCTGCTCCTGCTGCATGGCTTCCCCGAAACGCATCTGATGTGGCGCGACGTGGCGCCGAAGCTCGCCGACCGGTTCAGCGTCGTCTGCGCCGACCTGCGCGGCTACGGGAGAAGCTCCTGCCCGCCATCCGATCCGGTCCATGCGCCTTACGCCAAGCGCGCCATGGCCGCCGACGTCGCGGCGCTGATGACGAAGCTCGGCTTTGCCCGCTTCATGGTTGCCGGCCACGATCGCGGCGGGCGTGTGGCTTATCGCCTGGCGCTGGACTGCCCCGATCGTATCGAAAAGCTAGCCGTGCTCGACATCATCCCCACCGCCGATGCCTGGGACCGGGCCGACGCCCGGCTGGCGCTCGGCTATTGGCCCTGGTCGCTGCTGGCGCAACCGGAGCCGCTGCCGGAGACGATCATGGCGGCGGCCGCGGATGCGATCGTCGACAATGCGCTGGGCGGCTGGGGCTCCTCGCCTGACGTGTTCCCGGCTGCCGTGAGGCAGGCTTACGTCAAGGCCTTGCACGATCCGATGCATATCCATGCCATCTGTGAGGAATATCGGGCGGCGGCGACGCTCGACCGCGAGCATGATCATGCCGACCGGTCGGTCGCCCGGCGCATTGCTTGCCCGGTCCTGACGCTCTGGAGCGAGCATGGCGCGCTCGCCGAGTGGTATGCAGCCGAAGGCGGCCCGCTGGAGCTGTGGCGGCGCTGGGCCCATGATGTGCAGGGCGGCGCAATGCCCGGCGGTCATTTCTTTCCCGAGGAACTGCCTGACGAGACAGCCGCCATGCTCAGCGATTTTCTGCTGCCGCCTAAAGCCCGTAGACCAGGGTGAGATAAATCGCCGGCGCGGCGATCAGGCAGAGCGCCATGGCGATAACCACGGCGTTGCCAAGCCGCACGGCGCGCCTGGCAATGTCGGCGGCGTCTTCATCGTCCTGGAT
>NZ_RZSC01001529.1:0-511 GCF_003998155.1 Mesorhizobium sp. M1E.F.Ca.ET.063.01.1.1 | reverse complement strand
ATATCACGCTGCGCATCGTCAGCGAGCTGATTTCAGCGACCCGGGACAAGGTCGGCGCCGTCATCGACGGCGATCCCGAGAAAGTCGCCGAGGTCAAGGACGTCTGGACCTTCTTCCGCGACACCCGCTCGCGCGACCCGAACTGGAAGCTCGTCGCCACGGAAGAAGAAGACTGAGACAGAGCGGCGGGGCCCGGTCGTGCCGCTCTTTCCCACGTTCAGCGAAAAATCCTTCGGCGACTTGCCCGGTTGGGACGAGGACGATCACCTCGCCGCCTTCGCCGCGTTCAGACGTTCCGCTTTCCATGTGCTGACCAAGCCTTACCGCACCGGCTCGCTCGGCATCGATTTCAACGCCTTTGCCGGGACCTATGCCGAAGCGCGTTCCGTTTCGCCGGCGAATCGGTCGCAGGCGCGCTCTTTCTTCGAGCGTCATTTCGTTCCGGTGCTGGTGCCGGCCGACGATGCGTCCGGCGGCGCCGCCGACCAGGGCGCGTCGAGCACCACCGATG
>NZ_RZSC01001528.1:0-511 GCF_003998155.1 Mesorhizobium sp. M1E.F.Ca.ET.063.01.1.1 | reverse complement strand
GATGAGGCAAGCGAGGTTCTTCTTCGGTAAAGTCGTGACCCCGTATTTGAGATGGAAACGGCTGATGTTACCACAGTCGTAGTGCGCCATCGGCCGAGGTACTGGAAGAATGCGTTCGTAGCGGAACTCGGTCTCGTCCGATCGCAGCACCTTGCGAACAACACAACCTTCCGGGGAGATACCAAGCTCCCGGCAGATAGCCTTGATCGACTTTCCCTGCACCGGCGACAGCCGACGCATCTTTGCAATCGTCTCCACCACCAACATCCAAAACACAAATGCCTCCGATCAAACCGGAGGCATCTTGATGACCCCACGTTAAGGGGTCCCGTTTGGACGAAAATCATCCCTCAAACGGGGTCGACGGGTCGACGCGTGCCGCTGAGCGTTTCTTGTAGACCGACGGTCTTGGTGGTCCAAGATAAATGGCAGCTTCCGACCTTTGAAGTCCAGGAGCCGACCGTCTCCTTCCGGCCCAAAAGCGGACGCCAGAGATTCTACTATTGGCCAT
>NZ_RZSC01001527.1:0-511 GCF_003998155.1 Mesorhizobium sp. M1E.F.Ca.ET.063.01.1.1 | reverse complement strand
GGCCTGGGCGACGGTGCCGAACTGCTCGAACTGCATGCCGGGGCCGGTCGGCGCGTCGAGCCCCTGATGCTCGAACCATTCGCTCCAGGCGCCGGGGCGCGTCGCCATATGCAGCAGCGGCAGGCGGCCGATATCGGCTGGCGTCTCGACCTTGCGCTCTGCGAGGAATTCAGGTGCTGCGACCGGAACGACGGTCTCGCGCATCAGAAGCGTGCAGTCCGCGTCCGGCCAGTCGGGCATGCCGTGATGGATCGCGGCGTCGAGCCGCTCGCGGGCAAAGTCGAAGCGGCCGATGCGCGTGGCGAAGTTGATGGTGATATCGGGATGGCGGGCGACGAAATCCGGGATCAGCGGCATCAGCCAGCGTGTGCCGAAGGTCGGCAGGATGGCGAGGTTAAGAGCGCCGCTATGCCGATTGCTCATCAATCCGAGCGCCGCATCCCGCAACTGGCCGAGCGCGGAGCGCACCGTTTCGGCATAGATCTCGCCCGCTGCCGACAGCCTGACATTG
>NZ_RZSC01001526.1:0-512 GCF_003998155.1 Mesorhizobium sp. M1E.F.Ca.ET.063.01.1.1 | reverse complement strand
CGCCATGCCCGAGCTCTGCGAGAGCTTCTCCCAGCGTCAAGCGACCGCCTATATGAACCAGGGCAAGGTGGTGATCTTTGCTGGCGGCACCGGCAATCCGTTCTTCACCACCGATTCGGCCGCGGCGCTGCGCGCCGCCGAGATCGGGGCCGACGCGCTGTTCAAGGGCACCCAGGTCGATGGCGTCTATTCGGCCGACCCCAAGAAGCATCCGGATGCGGTACGCTTCGACCGCATAAGTCATGCCGAAGTCATCAAACGCGGGCTTACGATCATGGATACGGCCGCGATTGCACTTGCGCGTGAAAACAACATTCCGATAATCGTCTATTCGATCCACGAAAAGGGTGGTTTCGGCGAAATCCTGAGGGGCGGCGGCCGTTGCACGGTCGTCGCGGACAATTGACCGGGGCCGGAGTCGGCTAAACGATTGCCGGTTACGGACAGGACTAGAAGAGAAGCAGTGAACCCCGGCGAACGGGTCGAGGAGATGATCATGAGTGGCGAGTACG
>NZ_RZSC01001525.1:0-513 GCF_003998155.1 Mesorhizobium sp. M1E.F.Ca.ET.063.01.1.1 | reverse complement strand
GCTCAATTCCGTCTCCAAATCCACTGCGGTCGCGGACGCTCTTACTTGGAAGCAGAGCCTCTATGAGGTGCAACGATCAAGGTTCTCCGCACCTAAAACTTATGATCGTGCAATCGAATCCATCAATGCCGCGAACGCGGAAATAGAAAGCCTCATCACAATGGCATGGAGGCGTGAACAGTGAGCCGTAAAGACTCTAAGGGCATGTTTGCTGCTGTTTTGGGGCAACTCGGGGAGGAGAATTCGAAGGAGAATCTCAGCCGTCGCACGTCATCGCCGCACCTGATGAAGGTGGCGGCTGGTGTTCGCCAAATGCAAGAACGAAGCGATATCGCTGACAAGTTACTGAAGTCAGGCGAGCAAATCATTGAACTCGATCCCGACAAAATAAGGGCGTCATCTATCACCGATCGTTATGATGACGCCTACGAGATTTCCGCCATTGCTGAAATCACAGAATCCATGCGGGAGCGCGGTCAAATTGTGCCTGGATTGGTTCGGCCAGTACAAGGC
>NZ_RZSC01001524.1:0-513 GCF_003998155.1 Mesorhizobium sp. M1E.F.Ca.ET.063.01.1.1 | reverse complement strand
AGCTGGACCCCGACCGCCAGCATCAGACCTGCCGCGGTGTTTCCTATTACGCCGATGCCAAGATCGCGGCCGGACAACCATGCGCCGCGCGTGTCTATCTGCCGACGTCCGACGCGCGTCTGATCGCGCTCGATGCCGCGAACGGCCAGGTATGTCCGTCCTTTGCCGAAGGCGGGACGCTAAACCTGCTCGCCAACATGCCCTATCCGAAGTCGGGCTACTATTATTCGACCTCGGCGCCGCTGATCGTCGCCGGCAAGATCATCGTCGGCGGCGCGGTCAACGACAATTATTCGACCGAGGAGCCTTCGGGCGTCATTCGCGCCTACGACGCCGGCACTGGCGCGCTGTTGTGGAATTGGGATTCCGGCAATCCGGACCAGACGACGCCGCTGCCTGCGGGGCAAAAATACACGAACAACTCGCCGAACATGTGGTCGACGGCGAGCGCCGACGAGAAGCTCGGCCTGCTCTATGTGCCGCTCGGCAACCAAACGCCGGACCAGCTCGGCA
>NZ_RZSC01001523.1:0-516 GCF_003998155.1 Mesorhizobium sp. M1E.F.Ca.ET.063.01.1.1 | reverse complement strand
GTGTTAACAGATCATTTTTTCCAGGCCGACAATTCTCCCTTTCGCCCACCCAAGCCCCAACATTCCCAACGCTTCCGCCGGCCTCGTGAACAGGCGGAAATGCGGGCAAAACGCACAAAATCCGGGAAAAAAGACCGGCCTCTGAACACTCCGGTCACGCCCGCAACAGGAGCGCATGGCCTATAAAGAGCGACTCGTTTGGAACCGTCAAGGATTCGTTTTTGTAGGTTTTGTGACCCCAATATGTTGTGTGTCACATATGTGGATAACGGGGACAGAAAACCGTCGGCGCGGAATTCGCCTTGGCTTGGTTGAAAGCCGCTCCGCGCCTCGGATCGTGACTGTTTCCGAGCACCCGGAAAAGGCGAACATCTCATTGTGCCTCGGTCCGCCGAGAGCTCGATCCGTGTTTCGGCGCGCGCCGCTCCAGATACCAAAAGAGCTTGACGCATCGGTATCCCAATGCACTTATTAGTCCGTAACTAAGATATAAATTCCATAAATATGGAATATAAG
>NZ_RZSC01001522.1:0-518 GCF_003998155.1 Mesorhizobium sp. M1E.F.Ca.ET.063.01.1.1 | reverse complement strand
GTCCTCGCCCATGCGGATGACGATCTTCAGCGCCGGCAGCTTTTTCGCCTTGAGCTTGCCGGGTTCGGCCTTGGCGATCTCGGGCGCGAGCGTCTCGATCATGCCGAGATAGTCCGACGTCTTGAAACTGGCGGCCGTGACCAGCGCCTTGCAGCCGACCTTGTTCAGCGCATATTCAAGCTCGGTCAGCCGGTAGGCCGGATTGATGTTGACCAGGATCAGGCCGATGCGCGCGGTGGCGAATTGCGTCACCAGCCATTCCCAGCGATTGGGCGACCAGATGCCGACGCGGTCGCCCTTTTCAAGGCCAAGCGCCAGGAAGCCGGCAGCCAGGGCATCGACCGTGTCCGACAGCTCGCTCCAGGTGAAGCGCTTGTCCTGGCCGACGAAGACGGCGGCGTCGAGCGTGCCGTATTTGCTGACCGTGTCGGAAAACAGTTCCGGGATGGTCTTGTCGAGCAAGGGCACCGAATGGTCGCCCGAGACATGCGCCTTGCCATCGACCGGGGCAATAAAGG
>NZ_RZSC01001521.1:0-518 GCF_003998155.1 Mesorhizobium sp. M1E.F.Ca.ET.063.01.1.1 | reverse complement strand
GGACGTCGTTCTCCTCGACCTTTTTCAGGCGCGCCGGCACGCCGGCCTTGCGGAAATATTTTTGGGCCAGGATGTCGGCCGCGACCTGGCTGAATTGGGCCGGCACATCGATGTTATCCAGGCGGAACACCACAGAGCCGTCGGGATTCTTGATCTCCGACAGGGCCTTGCGGAATTCGATCTCCGCATAGGCTGACTGGTCTGGCTTGGTGAAGCGACGCTCGATGCGCATTGGTCCGGTCCCTTTTGTCTATATATAGCGCTTTTCCCCAGGGTTTTCTGCCCTCAAGGCGAAAAGCGCAGTCCGCCGTTTGCCGGCATCGCGGGCGACGCCGGCACTCTCCTCGTCGCAGGTGCCGGCTTGCAGACAGCATAACGCCTTGCCAGGTGTTCGCCTGGGCTGCAGACCGACCCCCGCGGGTCCCTAAACTGAAACTTTTGTCGATTCCCTCGTTCGAGGGAGGTTCACACTATCTAGGGTCGAGCCTGCCTGCAAACACTAAATATAGTGTTAACAG
>NZ_RZSC01001520.1:0-522 GCF_003998155.1 Mesorhizobium sp. M1E.F.Ca.ET.063.01.1.1 | reverse complement strand
GTTCTGATGCCTGCGCACGGTTCAGCTCCGCACGCTGATGGGTCAGCAGGCGGTCATTGCTAAACGCCGCCGCTGCATGACGCAGAACCTCGGCGACAAAGCTAGACTTACCTCGAGTGTAGGCCTTGGCGTCGGTCGGATACGCCTGCGCAAGGCGTTGCTTGAGAGCGGCATAGCGGCTCGCTAGGTCTGGATCGCCGGACAACTCGTCGCGAAATACAATCATGTCCTGTCCCCAAGAGTTGCCGTTGGGAACTAGGTGAAGGTGAAAGGGCGTGACGGGATCGGGTTTCACAAGAAAAATGCGCGGTGGGTTATCGCAACTCTCCTCCTCGACATAGCCCGCTGTGTTCAGCGTTGCGGCGACTTGTTGTGCTTCTGACCAGTCGAGAAGGGAGACCAGGAGGTCGATACACGGCTTGCCCATAAGACCGCGGATCGCCGTAGATCCTACATGATCAATAAATGCCCGCGCCGGTGCAATGACAGAGCGGGCATTTATTGATCATGTAGGATCTACGG
>NZ_RZSC01000151.1:0-10111 GCF_003998155.1 Mesorhizobium sp. M1E.F.Ca.ET.063.01.1.1 | reverse complement strand
GTTAATGGGAAACCTGCCGTGTTTGTCCGCCCGCCGGACCTAAGCCAAGCGGACGGGAGATTCAAGGGTATGGGTAGCGCTCCGGTGGATTGCCCGCAACGCGGAATGCAAACCCGACCTTGCTAGCACGGCCCGTCGCCGATGATGCGGTAGTCCGCCGCGCGGGCCTCGCATGCATTCGGGAAGGTACGCACCTCGCCGTAGCGCCTGGCGCAAACCGGAGCGTATTCGCGGGTGCAGAAGGTCTGCTCGCCGCCTCCAGCGCCGCTGCCACCGCCACCATCCCGGCAAGGACCTTCGCGCACGATGCGATACCCTGCCCTCTCGGCCAGGCAGGCATTGGCGAAGGTCTGGCGGTCGCCGCCGCGGCGCGCGCAGACCGGCTCGTACTGCATGGTGCAGAGTTGCGGATGCGGCCTTGACGGGCGTGGACGGGGGCCTTCGTCGACCACCACGGTACAGGCCGCCAGCAATGCCGACAGAAGCAGGGCGACAAAGCCCTGCCGCGAAACGATTGCCGCAAGAAATCGCATGGGTTCCTCTCCGATCCTCGCTGGAGCAATTCCAGGAAAAGTGGAAACGGTTTTCCGTCCGGAATTGGGTAAAAACAAAGAACGGTTCGCCGTTTCCGGAAACGGCGAACCGTTCTAGGCGCGGCCGCGTCTACTCGCGCAATCCTCGCCATTTTGGACCCGAACGCAACCCCGGCTTGTGGATTGTCCTCTTGCCGACCGGCTCCCGCACTGGCCCATGCCTGGCTCTTTTCTGGCCGATGACCGGTCATGACCCCGGGTCTATCGATGCCCTCGCGTTGGGCGCGCCAAGGGCCGCCCGCGGCGCTGTCTTGCAACCATCACGTTTCCGTGTAATAAATTTTGTGTTCGGGCATTTACGACCCGGAGAGCGGCACGTTTTGGACGACCTTTCCCCGATAAGTGTGAATCTCTGACGGCCCCGTATTTCGGCGGGGGGTTTAACCATGCGCGAATGCATGACTGCCGAAGCAACCACCGGGGCTTGCCCAAGGCGCGAAGGCATCGGGCGAGCCATAAGACTGATACGGGTGAAGGAGTTTCCCCAATGGCCCAGACCGGCACCGTAAAGTTCTTCAACGCCACCAAAGGCTTCGGCTTCATCACGCCTGACGGCGGCGCCAAGGATGTGTTCGTCCACATCTCCGCGATCGAGGCCTCCGGCCTGCGCACGCTCGTCGACGGTCAGAAGGTCACCTTCGACGTCGAGCCGGACCGCATGGGCAAGGGCCCGAAGGCGGTCAACCTGCGCGCGGCCTGAGCGGGCAAAGCTGCCTGTGTTCTGCTGATGAACGGCGCGGCAGGATCATGAATGGGCTTCGCAGGAAGCTTGAGTTTTCGAGGGCGCGACGGAACCGTCGCGCCCTTTTTTGTCCGGCAAAATGGCGGGATTGGCAGGCCAAAACTTTCTCTTGCCGATAGCGCTAAAATAAAGGACAAATTTCCTCTCGGGCAGTTTGCCGGCCCGAGACTGACTTGATGGGATCAAAGGAGCTTCCCATGCCGCAGACCGGCACCGTCAAATTCTTCAACCATGCCAAGGGCTTCGGCTTCATCACGCCCGACGATGGCGCGAAGGATGTCTTCGTCCATATTTCGGCCGTGCAGGCGTCGGGCCTTCCCGGTCTTGAGGATGGGCAGAAAGTGACATTCGACACCGAGCCGGACAAGCGCGGCAAGGGTCCGAAGGCCGTCAATCTGTCGATCGGCTAAGCCGGCTCAAGACAGATCCGACGGAGGCTGAGCAGGCGGGACCTCTCCCGCAGAGCTCGGAATTGTGTTCGAGCCGCGAAACCGTTCGCCCAATTCTGTTCAGCCTCCGTTCAGCCACGGTCTCCTATTAACCTTTGCTAAAGCCGACCCCGCATCCCCTGAAAAAATACGCGGGCCGGCGCGAAGGAGACCGAAAATGAACCGATTTCTCAAGACCGCCATCCTGACCGCGGGCATTGCCGCGACCACTTTGGCCACCTTCTCGGCGGCCAATGCCGACGACTGGCGCTGGCGCCACCATCGTCATCATGGCGGCGACGCCCTCGCCGCCGGCGTTGTCGGCCTCGCGGCGGGCGCCCTGATCGGTAGCGCGCTCAGCAACCCCGGGCCGAGATATTACGATCCAGCCTATGATGACGGCTATTATGTCGACCGGCCTGTTCGCCGGTATTACGTTCAGCCGCGCGTCGTCTACGCCGACCGCTATGCCGAGCCGTGGACCCGTGACTGGTACGAGTACTGCTCGGACCGCTACCGCACCTTCAACTCGCGCACCGGCACCTTCACCGGCAATGACGGCGAGCAGCATTTCTGCGTCGCCAACTGACCGGAGCAATTCCAGGAAAAGTGTGAAGCGGTTTTCCGTTCGGAATTGCGTCTAAACAGACTCTTAGGGTTCCCTGCCCCGAGCAAAGCGCCGCCTCTCAGCGGCGCTTTTCTTTTGGAGGCAGGTCAGACCAAAAATGGGTTGGTCCGGCGCTCCTCGCCGAAGCGGCCACCCGGACCGTGGCCGCAGATGAAGCCGATATCGTCGCCGAGCGGCAGAAGCTTCTGCTTTATCGAGGCGATCAGCGCGGCGTGATCGCCTCCGGGCAGATCGGTGCGGCCGATCGAGCCGCGAAACAGCACATCACCGACATGGGCAAACTTGGCCGCGCGGTTGTAGTAGACGACATGGCCCGGCGCATGCCCCGGACAATGCAGCACCTCGAACACATGCTCGCCGAACGAGACCGTATCGCCTTCGCTGAGGAAACGGTCCGGCACGCAATTGCGCACAGGGTCGGTAAGTCCGAAACGTCTGGCCTGGTTCTCGAGATTGGCCAGCAGCGGCCGATCGGCCTCATGCGGACCGATGATGTCGATGCCGAGCGCGTCCTTCAGTTCCATCGCGCCGCCGGCGTGGTCGATGTGGCCATGCGTGATCCAGATCGCCTGCGCCGTGATGGCGTTGTCCTTGAGAACCGCCAGTATCTTGTCGATATCGCCGCCGGGATCGACGACGACACCGTTCCTGTCGTCCATGTCGAAGAGGATGGTGCAGTTCTGCTGGAAGGGCGTGACCGGCACGATGCCGGCATTGAGTTGACCCATGTCTTTCCTTTCGAAGTGTCGCCCTGATGTAGACAGCGCGGCGAGCGGCGTCCACCGTCCAGCCGGAGCTAGTGGTGAAAGTCTGACGCTTGGTACCCGAGACAGACTTCCGTTTTGGGTGGTTTCTTGTCGTACGTCTAATTGACCGGAACGAGCAACCAGCGCCATGTTCAGAGCCACGCCGCTACAAACGTGAACGTCTCATCTCAACCCTTTAGTGACGTTCCGATCGAACCGGACGAGCGTCGTCTTGGGCGCGGCAACGAGCCAAGCAATTTGGATCGAGTCGACGCAAACTACTGTCGGAGCCGAAGGTAGGCGATGCGAGCTCAACGGCCCAACGTGCCTAGCTCCCTTTGTGCGGCGACGAGGTCGACGATTGGATATCTTGTGTCAAATGCTTGGACTACCGCTTGCAGACCCGTCGCCGCCTCATGGACACGACCTTGTCGTGCCAGAACTGGTGCCAGTTGCGTTGTGGCGCGAAGCTCGAAGAGTCTCGCTTGCTGCCGACGGGCAGTAGCAATCGCTGTTTCGAATAGGCGCGCGGCACCCGCCAGGTCACCTCTGCCCGCGGCGATTTGGCCACGAAGCCGGATGCATTCTGCAAGGTAACTCGCTTCGTCTGTATCGAAAACGAGGGAATTGACATCATCAAGCATCTGCGATGCCTCTTCGATGCGACCGGCCCGCAGGAGTAGATCACAAAGCGCGCATGTTTTCTCAGGGGTATGAAATACGACGCCCTGCGCACGCCAAAGAACCATGCTCTCTCGGACGTCATCGATACCGGCGTCCAGTTCTCCTAGATGCGAGCGGGCATGGCCACGCCACCTAATGCCGCTGCTTCGACGCGCCGTGTAGCCATGACGCTCGCAAATCTCGACGATCTTCCTAGCGTTATCGAGTAGTTCCTCGTATTGACCGAGCAGCGCGCACAATTGGCACTGCACGAGAAGATGCCACGCGAGGTCGAAAGGCTTATCGAGCTGGTCAAAGTTGCGCATCAGGCGCTCTTTCTCTTCGACTGCAGCATCAAAGAAACCCAATATGATCAGCGATTCGCTGAAATATGCTTGGGCAGAGACACGTTGATCCGCACCGGCGAACGAAATACGATGACTTGGGTCAACCCGATCAATCAGATCTAAGGCCTTGCGCAAGGCCTCCGCTGCCAGCGGCTCTTCTCCCCGGTTGGAATGAGCGATCCCCTTTGTTGCCCAAAGACCACTCAGATGGGCCGTTGGAAGGAGATCGGCACAGTTTGCGAGCTGCTCTTCGGCCAGGGTCAGGTAATCTTGATTGCGCCCAGCGGCATAAAAAAATGGAGCGAGTGAAAGTGCAACGTCACATTGCAGTTCGACCGATGCAGTCTTCGCGGCTGCAAGACGTGCATCTTCAAGCGTCTTCCCAAGGCGCTCAGAACGATACCCTTCTGCCTGCATCAAGGCATTGGCCATCGCAAGGTGGAGACGTGTCACCCGTTCGGCGCCGCCGGAGACGTCGCCAAGTCTCCTGCTGCAGTCAATAGCACTGGCAAAGTGCGACACGGCTTCCCGAGTAGCCGCTCTGGCCAGGGCGGCCCCTCCCGCCTTTTGCCAGTGATCGACCGCGCCCGCCCAATCCCCCGCTTCCTGAAGATGGTGCGCGAGGAACTCGGGTTGCGCTTCGGTGATCTCGGGCCACTTTTCCTCCAGCACGTCTGCGACCCGCTTGTGTAGCTCCTGGCGCTTGGCGCGCAGCAGCGTGCCATACGCTGCATCCTGAACGAGCGCATGCTTGAAGAGATAAGTGGCCAGTGGGCGCGTTCCGCGGCAGAACACCAGACCGGCGCCGACGAGTTGATCCAGCGCGCCGTTTAGCTCAGCGGCGTTCCGCTGTGCGACCGCTGCCAGCAATTCGTAGGAGAACTCCCGGCCGAGAACCGCGCCGACCTGTGCGACCTCCTTAACGGCTGAGCCGAGGCGATCGAGCCGCGCCATCAGCGAGGCATGCAGCGTGGCGGGTACGTTCAACGCCGTCGCAGCAGCTCTTGCGAGCACTGTCCTCGCGTTACGGCCCTCCAACACCGCCTTGGTCAGCTCCTCGACGAACAGTGGCACCCCATCCGTGCGCTCGATGATCTCCGCGACAATGTCGCTCGGCAGCTCTCCGGTGCCGACGACCCGCTGGACCAGCGAGGCGCCTTCACGACGGTCGAGCCGATTGAGGACAAGAACCGTGACGTGCGCCTGCCCAGTCCACGGCGGTTGAAACTCGGGGCGAAAGGTGAGGAGAAGGAGCACTGGCAGGCGCGGCACCCGTTCGATGACCAGCTCGAGCAGCTCGCGCGAGCTGGGGTCGATCCAGTGTACATCCTCGAAGAGCATCAGCACCGGACCTCGTCCCGCCAAGTCTTCGAGCTGCCGGAGCAGCGCATCGAAGATTTTCTCTTTCTTCCGCTGGGGCGTCAGTTGGAGAGGCGGGAAGCGGCCTTCGGTCGGCAACGACAGCAGTTCGGCCAGCTGGGACACGTCCTCCGGCGAGGCCGGGGCAAGCAGGACCGCAAGCTTTTCCAGCTTCCTCTCAGGCGGGTCGTCGCGCTCCAACCCGGCGGCACGTTCCAGCTGCGCAATGATCGGGTGGAGCGCGCTGTCTTGATGATGCGGCGAACAGAAATAGCGCAAGCGGGTGTGCGGCTCATTCTGGATCCGCTCCTGCAAGGTGACGGTGAGGCGCGACTTTCCGATGCCGGGCTCGCCGGAGAGCAGTACCACGCGACCTTCACCACTTTTCGCGCGATGCCAGTGGCGCTGCAGCAGGTCGACCTCTTCCTCACGCCCCACCAGCGGCGTGGGCGCCGCCCCGTGCAGCGCCTCGAACCGGCTTTCGATGCTACTCTCGCCAACCACTTGATAGGCGTGGATCGGCTCCGGAAAACCTTTCACCTCGACTGCGCCAAGATCGCGGTATTCGAAAAGATCGCCGACCAGATGCCGCGTTTGCCGCCCGATCACGACCGAGTCGGGTTCAGCAAGAACTTGCAGTCTGGCGGCAAGGTTCGGCGTCTCGCCCACGACGCCGCGCTCCTGCCCTTCGCCTGAACTGATCAGATCGCCGACGATCACCTGACCGGTGGCGATGCCGACGCGAATCCGCAATGGCTCGGACTGCTGAAGCAGCCTGACAGCACCGACGAGCGCAAGGCCCGCCCGCACCGCCTGTTCCGCGTCGTTCTCGTGCGCCTGCGGGTAACCGAAATACACCAACACGCCATCGCCCATGTACTTGGCGACGAAGCCGCCGAAGCGCGCGACCGTATCGGCGACACAGCGGTGATACGCTCCGATGATGTCACGCAGGTCCTCGGGATCCAGACGTGTCGCCAGCGCCGTCGAGCCGACGAGATCAGCGAACATGACGGTCAGCTGTCGGCGCTCGGCGATGGGCTCCGCCGCGTTGGGTTGAACCGACCTCGAGCTGTTTGTGGACGCCTCCAGTTCCACGATTGCTTTGAGGAGCCGCTTGCGATGACCGAGCAGTATACCCAGCTTCTCTAGGTCGGCCTCGGTCAACTCGGTCAGAACTTCAGCGTCAATGGCGTTGTCGCGAAACGTCTGCTCGTATTGTTCCAGCCCGAGAAGTCGCAACCAAGCGGCAATGTCCACGACACCTTCTCCAAACACTGAATTCGGCCCGCCGCGTCATATTAGCTCAGACGCATGGGAATTGCTTCAGACTCGGAAGACGAAGGTTCGCTCGGGAGAGTGGTGGATTGGCCGCGTCCGCCATTCTCATCGCGGCGCGATGACGGCCTGTGGACGCGAGGCGGACGATACGCTCCCAATGAACAATCATCAGCTTTGGGTGACGACTTTTCCTTGGGGTCGAAACCGGTATTTCGACTCCGGTACCAAGCGTCAGATTTTCACCACTAGAGCAATTCCAGGAAAAGTGTGAAACGGTTTTCCGTCCGGAATTGCGTCAATACAACAAGATAGGGCGGTTTGCCGTTTCCGTGAAACGGTGAACCGCCCTGGCGATCCTCGAAAGAAATGGGCGGCCGTAGCCGCCAGAAAATGATTGAAAAAGAATGGGCGGCCGCAGCCGCCAGAAAATGATTGAAAAAGAATGGGCGGCCGCAGCCGCCCATGGCGCAGGCTCGAAAGGTGCCTGACCTATTTCTTCATCGCACCCATGACCGCGCCGATGATGGCGGTCAGGATGGCGCCGCCGCCGGCGCCGCCGACGATGTTCTGTACGTTCAGCGCGCTGCCCAGTCCGCCCGCTGCCGCCGCGGCCGCCGCCGGATCGACCGTGCCGCCGCCGAGCAGGCTGCCGAGAATGGCCGCGCCGCCGACGCCGCCGATGGCGCCACCGAGGATTTTGGGAAGCTGACCCAGTGCCGCCTGTTTCAACGCCGCGCCGACGGCCTGACCGCCGATGACACCCGTAATGACCTGAATAACGATAGCGACGAGCGTGTTCGTATCCATGTACCTAGTCCCTCCATAGCCGCCAGCCTCCTCGGGCCGACGCCATCATGAGACGCCTAATTGCTCCAAAGTCAAATGCGCGGCCGCTTAAATAAAAGGGGCGGCCCGAAAACCGCCCCTATAGGACAAAAAAGCTGTGACTATCGCTATTCTGCGGCGATGGCATGCTTTGGTTGCACTGCAGCAGAATAGTCATTCATCAAGGTCTTTGCGATCTCGCCGACCTCGAATCGGTACGGACCGATCTCCGAAACCGGCGTGACTTCGGCGGCCGTGCCGGTGAGGAAGCACTGCTCGAAGCCTTCGAGATCTTCCGGCATGATGGCGCGCTCGATCACCTCGAAACCACGGTCCTTGGCCAGGCCGATCACCGTGCGGCGGGTGATGCCGTCGAGGAAACAATCGGGCGTGGGCGTATGGACCTTGCCGTCCTTGACGAAGAAGATGTTGGCGCCGGTGGCTTCCGCCACCTGGCCGCGCCAGTCGAGCATCATGGCGTCTGCGCAGCCCTTGGCCTCGGCGGCGTGCTTGGACAGCGTGCAGATCATGTAGAGGCCGGCCGCCTTGGACTTGGACGGCGCGGTGCGCGGGTCGGGCCGGCGCCATTCGGCGACGTCGAGGCGGATGCCCTTCAGCTTTTGCGCGGGATCGAAATAGCTCGGCCATTGCCAGATGGCGATGGCACAGTTGATGCGGTTGTTCTGCGCCGAGACGCCCATCTGCTCGCTGCCGCGCCAGGCGATCGGACGCACATAGGCGTCCTGGAAACCCTGCTTCTTCAGGAGCGTGCGGCAGGCCTCGTCGATCTCCGCGACCGAAAAGGGGATCTTGAAGCCGAGCAGGCGCGCCGATTCATGCAGGCGCTCATTGTGCTCGGTCAGCTTGAAGATCTGGCCGCCATAGGCGCGCTCGCCCTCGAAGACGGCGCTGGCATAATGCAGGCCGTGGGTCAAAACATGGATCTTGGCGTCGGCCCATTTGACGAACTCGCCGTTCATCCAGATGAAACCGTCCAGTTGATCGAAAGGAACGGATGCCATGGAAACCTCCCGCGGGCGGGCGCCCGCAAATCGTTGCGTCATATAGCGTTCGCGTCAGCCGCGCATGGGGTCTGAACCGCCGCCAGTGCTTGGAAGCGTAGGCGGATATTTAATTCATGGCAAACTTAGGAAGTTCCGGAAAAACGGCTTCCGCTTGCCTTTTCGTTCGCAATCCGCCGAAAAGCTTGTCAAAAATTATCATTGCCGGGAAATTACGTCAACAGTACTGACATAATCCCGCTTTGCATGGAGAAATGATGACGGATCGAAGCCCCGCAGCCGGAAAACCGATCAGGACGGCGATCACCGATGAGGACGGCATCGATTTTGCCATCATCGAGTTGTTTTTCTTCGCCTATCGCGACTTCACCTCCGATCCCGACCAGATCCTTGCCGATTACGGCTTCGGCCGCGCCCATCATCGCGTGCTGCATTTCGTCAATCGCAGGCCTGGGTTGACGGTTGCCGAACTGCTCGATGTGCTGAAGATCACCAAGCAGAGCCTGGCGCGGGTATTGAAGCAGTTGATCGACACCGACCATATCGTGCAGTTGCAAGGTCCGCGCGACCGCCGGCAACGCGAACTCTACCCGACGGCCAAGGGCCGCGCGTTGGCACTGGCGCTGGCACGGCCACAGTCGCGCCGCATCCGTGCTGCATTGGAGGATTCCGGAGCCGCCGGACGTGCCTCGATCGAACGTTTCCTGGAGGCGATGGTCGATCCGGAACTAAGAGCGCAGATCAACATTGTGCCTGCGCAAACATCGGGGAAAAGAAATGGAGACCACTGAAAAGGTTGATCATCCGGCAATGCCCGACGATGACGCGCCGCATCTGCTGGTGGTCGATGACGACACCCGCATCCGCAATCTGCTCAAGCAATACCTGTCCGAGAATGGCTTTCGCGTCACCGTCGCCGGTAATTCCAGCGAGGCGCGGCGCAAGCTCGCGGGGCTCGACTTCGACCTGCTGGTGCTCGATGTCATGATGCCTGGCGAAACCGGCGTCGACCTCACCAAGGCGCTGCGCGCCGAGAAGAACGTGCCGATCCTGATGCTGACGGCGCTGTCGGAAACCGACAGCCGCATCACCGGGCTGGAGGCCGGCGCCGACGACTATCTGCCGAAGCCCTTCGACCCGCGTGAGCTCATCCTGCGCATCAACAATATCCTGCGCCGCGGCGGGCCGGCGGCAACGCCGAAGGTCGAGCAGCTCGTCTTCGGCCCCTACACGTTCCAGATCGCCAAGCGCGAACTGAAGCGTGGCGGCGAGGCGCTGAAGCTGACCGACCGCGAGCAGGAGATCCTGGCAATCTTCGCCGCGCGCGCGGGCGAGACAATACCTCGCCATGAGCTCGTCGGCGATGAATCGGATGTCGGCGAGCGGACCATCGATGTCCAGATCAACCGGCTGCGCCGCAAGATCGAACGCGATCCGTCCAACCCGGTGTGGCTGCAGACAGTGCGCGGTATTGGGT
>NZ_RZSC01001519.1:0-523 GCF_003998155.1 Mesorhizobium sp. M1E.F.Ca.ET.063.01.1.1 | reverse complement strand
CTGCGCGATCACGTTTCTGACGGCGACCCGCAATGTCTCCAGCGGAGCAAGGCCGATGGTGATCTGGATGAAAAACGCGGCCATTAGGACTGCAGCGAGCATCAAGAGAGCCGGAGCGAGATCGCGAACATATTCGCCTACAGACAACTCAACGGTTCGATGATCTTCCGCCACGATTGCACGAAAGGAGTGGCCTCCAGCATCGATGATCGTACGCTCGACCGCAATACTGAGTTCTCCGCCCGGGCCCGCGAACTCCTCGACGGTTCGCAGCCCACCACTTGCGCTCCGGGCAGGGAGGAGCAGCTTGGCGTCCCATAATGATCGCGAACGCTCAAAGCTGCCGGTGGCGATGTCCTCCACCTGCCAGTAGTAGCCGGAGAGTGGATTGGCAAACCGCGGGTCGGTCAGCACCGGGGCCACAACAAGGCGACCATCGCTGGCGAAAGTTGTTGCGCCGATGAGTTCGTTGAGGTCGACCGTTAGTTCGCCCACCACGCGCCGCTCGACGTGAAGTTCGACC
>NZ_RZSC01001518.1:0-524 GCF_003998155.1 Mesorhizobium sp. M1E.F.Ca.ET.063.01.1.1 | reverse complement strand
GAGCGACGCTCAGCGTGATCGACGGGGTGGGGTCGCTGGTAGCGTGCCCGAACCGACCCCACCCCGATCCGCTGCGCGGCTCGACCTTCCCCACAAGGGGGAGGGTAGCGCCGGCGCTCTCCTCATCCATGCCTGGCCGGATCGCATCGCCAGGGCGCGCGGCGAGCGCGGCCGCTTCGTGCTCGCCAATGGTTCCGGTGCGACGGTCGATGCCGCCGATCCGTTGGCCGGCGAGACCTGGCTGGTCGTCGCCGACCTGCAGGGCAAGGCGCAGAACGCCCGCATCACCGCCGCCGCGCCCGTCGACGAGGCCGATTTCCGCGCGGCGCTCGCCGACCGAATCGAGACGAAACGAGAAGCCAGCTTCGATCGCGAACGGCGTGCCGTGCGCGTGCGCGAGATCGCGCGGCTTGGCGCCATCACGCTTTCCGAGCGCATGCTGCCGGCGCCTTCGGGCGCCGATGCGGATCGCGCCATCCTGGATGCCCTGCGCGAGCACGGCCTGTCACTGCTCGGCTGGGGCA
>NZ_RZSC01001517.1:0-524 GCF_003998155.1 Mesorhizobium sp. M1E.F.Ca.ET.063.01.1.1 | reverse complement strand
ATGCAACCGCCGCCCAGGCCCTTCTGCGCGCCATGGAGAACCATCTGCGTCTACGTCTGATCGTCGTCGGCGGCGCCGGGAGCTTAGAGGTCAAGCCGGGCCTGACGCGTGCAGACTCTCCTGATGATCTTCGCGAGAGCATGAAGCTGCTTGGTCTCCCTGAGGCCTATGCCGAGGCGGTGCGCGGGCACCGGGACGCTCTGAACGTTTTGAGACTCTCCAACCGCCTTTGGACCTATTTCAGTCCGGCGGAGGAGATCTACCCCGGCGAGCGAACCGGTCGCTTTCGCCTTGGCGGCGACCAGCCGATCCTCGACGAAAATGGGCGCAGCCGGATATCAATCGAAGATGCTGCGATCGCCATCGTTGACGAAGCGGAGTTGCCTAGGCACGTGCAGAGGCGATTTACGATCGGCTACTAAGCCTGAGCCACTTCCAATTGGGGCTGTTGAAGTCAGCGCCGCCCGCCTAATGCATGTCGCCCAAAAGTGCGCAGCGGTTTGGGAGAACGACATGCATCAAAA
>NZ_RZSC01001516.1:0-526 GCF_003998155.1 Mesorhizobium sp. M1E.F.Ca.ET.063.01.1.1 | reverse complement strand
GAGGAAGGCGGCCAGGCCACCGCCGATCAGCACCGCCAGCACCGATAGCGCCGGATTGAACAGACGGATGACGAAGAAGGCCGCGATCAGCGGCAGGATCAGCCAGGGATCGGAAGGGATGGTCTTGAAGGCATTGGTGGCGAAGCCGACGAGGATGCCGGCCAGCATGCCGGAAGCGACGGAGGGTGGAATCCGGGCGATGAATTGGGTCAGCGGCTTGAACAGGCCGGTGGCGATCAAAAGCACCGCGGTGACGATGAAGGCGCCGACCGCCTCGTTCACCGAAAAGCCGCTCGATGCCGCGAGCAGCGCCAAGCCGGGCGTCGACCAGGCGGTGATGACAGGCATTTTCGTGCGCCAGGACAGCCACAGGCACTCGACCGCCATCGCCAGGCAGATCGCCGTCACCCCGCTCGCCGTCTCGACCTGCGTCGCGCCGACCGCCTTGGCGGCGGCGCGACGCAGGTCGAGACGGCGAGCGGGGTGACGGCGATCTGCCTGGCGATGGCGGTCGAGTGCCTGTGGC
>NZ_RZSC01001515.1:0-528 GCF_003998155.1 Mesorhizobium sp. M1E.F.Ca.ET.063.01.1.1 | reverse complement strand
CGGCCGCACCGTCGGTGCCGGCATCGTCGTCACCATCAAAGAGTAATTGGACTGAAACGGATCTGTCGCGGGCGCGGGAGCTGCCCGCGCCGCGCCAGAACAAGGAATTGACGCATGAACGGACAGAATATCCGCATCCGCCTTAAGGCGTTTGACCACCGGGTGCTCGACGCCTCGACGCGCGAAATCGTGTCGACCGCCAAGCGCACCGGCGCCAACGTCCGCGGCCCCATTCCGCTGCCGACGCGGATCGAAAAGTTCACGGTCAACCGGTCGCCTCACGTCGACAAGAAGAGCCGCGAGCAGTTCGAGATGCGCACCCACAAGCGGCTGCTCGACATCGTCGATCCGACCCCGCAGACCGTCGATGCTCTGATGAAGCTCGATCTGGCCGCCGGTGTCGACGTCGAGATCAAGCTCTAAGGAACAAGAGGGCGGGGCGACCCGGAACTCTGAAGGAACAAGAGGCGTGGAGGGGCGCTAGCCCCGACAGGGAACTCTAAAGGAATTGAACCGATGCGTTCAGGT
>NZ_RZSC01001514.1:0-531 GCF_003998155.1 Mesorhizobium sp. M1E.F.Ca.ET.063.01.1.1 | reverse complement strand
CTGTAGGTGCCCAGGTCCCCATAGTCGGCCACGCACGGCTTTTCGGTGAGGTTGCCGCCGATCGTCGAGGTCAGCGAGAAGGACAGGGTGCTGCTCGCACTCGGGTGCATCTGAGTGAGGAAGCCGAGCTTGAAGCTGGGCTCGATGCTGTACTTCTCGGCGCTTTCTCCGGTGCCGAAACCCCACAGGATGCCGGTGTCTTCAGTCAGCTGGGTGAGAAAGTCGACGTGGAGGTCGACCCAGGTGGCGTGATACCACCGGTTGAACGATACCCACGATCCGCTCTGCAACTCATAGCCGCCGTCGCCGAGGCCTCTGGCCCGGTCACTGAGCTGTGAGCCCTGGTGCATGTCGACAAGCGACGTCGTCATCTCCTGCCCGGCCGCCGGAGGCGCGCCAAGGAAGGCGGACAGCAGCAGCGCTGTCCAACGGAAACTGCCTCGATTGCCGGACCTTTCGCGCATGCGCGAAAACACCTCGCCCCACCGTTTCCGGATCAGCGCCTGGTGGCGACGGGCTTCTCTGGCCTGT
>NZ_RZSC01001513.1:0-531 GCF_003998155.1 Mesorhizobium sp. M1E.F.Ca.ET.063.01.1.1 | reverse complement strand
CAATTCCCGCCGCGCCGGCCGTGCCGGCCGAGAAAGCGATCGACATCGTCCCCGATGCTTCGGCGGCGAAGCCGGCCGCCGAAGCGCCGAACGGCATGGAGAAGGAGACCGCGGCCGCGTCGGGCGATGGCGAGGCCTTCGAGCAGGCATCGGAGCCGCCGCGATTGCCGGACGATCCGGGCGTCGCGCCGGAAGACGAGGCGGAAAAATCGCCGCGCCGGTTTCGTTTGTTTTGAGGCCGGTTTTGGCGGACAGGGAAAAGGTGTCGATGTTCGAACGCGTATTGTCGTTCCTGAGGGATTTGCCGGCTGCCGGCGCGGCGAAGCCGAGCGCCGACGATCCGCGCGTCGCGGCCTCGGCCCTGCTCTACCATGTGATGAACGCCGACGGCGTGCGCCAGGATGTCGAATGGGAGCGCTTCAAGGAAATTCTGGCGGAAACCTACTCGATCAGCGGCGACGAGCTCGATGCGCTGGCGGCCGCCGGCGAGCACGCCGACAATGAGGCGATCGACCTCTACGCCTTCACCAG
>NZ_RZSC01001512.1:0-532 GCF_003998155.1 Mesorhizobium sp. M1E.F.Ca.ET.063.01.1.1 | reverse complement strand
CCGGAAAGGTGCCGAGGTCGACCGGCGTCGGCAGCCCCTTCAGCCGGGGATCGCGCTCCAGACTGCGGCAGATAAGCTTCGGCAGCGTTGCGCAATAGTCGGTGACGGCAAGCATCTCCGGCACGGCAAGGAAATGCGTGACGGAAACCGCAACCTCGCGCTTGAGGTTTTGCTGCCCCAATGCCTGGAAGACACCCGCGCGCAGCCGGCCCGGCGGCAGCACGTTCACATGCTTGAGCATTTCGTACTGTTCTCGGGAAATCCGGTCCCGCACGCCGGGATGGTCCTTGCGCACCACGCAGGCCAGCCCATCGTCCATGAGATGCTGGACGACGAGGTTGTCCGGCGGATCGACGATCCGGCCGAGCACCATGGCCGTGGTGCCGGAAATGACCCCGGTCTCGGCCAGATCGTTGCCGAAGGCCGTCATGCGCAGCTTGATCCCCGGCGCTCGTTCGCGCGCCCTCGCCACCAGCGCCGGCATCAGCACGATCTCCACGTAGCTGTTGGGGGCAAGGGTGAACAGTCGTTC
>NZ_RZSC01001511.1:0-534 GCF_003998155.1 Mesorhizobium sp. M1E.F.Ca.ET.063.01.1.1 | reverse complement strand
GGCCAGCAATACCGAGCTGAAGAGCCTGCTCGAGACCGGCCTGAAAATCTTCCAGGGGCATGAGCAGCATGCCGAACATGTCGCCGGCGCGCTGAAATGAGGGCGAGCCTGCTGCCGCTCCTGGCCGCGCTGACGCTGGCGCTCGTCGCTTCGCCGGCGCTCGCCGCCACCATCGAGTTGACGATCGACAAGCTGGTCTTCTCGCCGGCGAGCGTCGAGGCCAAGGTCGGCGACACGATCGAGTGGACCAACAAGGACGTGATCGCCCACACCGCCACGGTGAAAGGCGGCTGGGAGGTGACGATCCCGCCGAAGTCGAAAGGCAGGATCACCCTCAAGCAAGCGGGAGCGGTCGATTATTTCTGCCGCTTCCACCCCAACATGAAGGGTCACCTGGAGGTTTCGCCCTGACCCGCCGCCCGGTCGGGCGAGGCGCGCCGCGCCTTGTCCAGCCGATGCGTCCATGAATTCTTCCCTTGGACTTAGAGCGGCCGCAAGGGAGCGGCTTTCGGCTTGTTTGTATATTCACTAGTC
>NZ_RZSC01001510.1:0-535 GCF_003998155.1 Mesorhizobium sp. M1E.F.Ca.ET.063.01.1.1 | reverse complement strand
GGGGGGAGGGGTCGCCTCAACCGCCTCGATGTTGATTGAAGGATGGAGTGCGTCGCGGGCGACCCCTCCCGGCCCTGCGGGCCACCCTCCCCTCAAGGGGGAGGGGAGCGCAAGCCTCAATCCGAAACCGGCGTGTTCTCGTCGACGTCGACGCGGAAATTGCCTTCGAGGATCTCGGCCTTCTTCTTCTCGACCAGGTCCTTGACCTCCGCCGGCAGCGTCTTGTCGAACTTGTGGTAGGGCGCCAGATAGGAGCCGCCCTTGGCCATGCGCGAGAAGTCGCCATAGTCCTGCGCGGTGAAGACGCCGGCCTTGACCAGCTTGATCGCCTGCTCGACCGTCGGATACATGTCCCACACCGGGCCGGTGATGACCGTGTCGGGGCCGAGGCTCGACTGGTCGGACATGTTGGAGATGGCGAGAATCTTCTTCTCCACCGCCGCCTCGATGACGCCGAAGCGCTCGGCATAGATGACGTCGACGCCGGCATCGATCTGCGCCACCGCCGCTTCCTTGGCCTTCGGCGGATCGAAGA
>NZ_RZSC01000150.1:0-10294 GCF_003998155.1 Mesorhizobium sp. M1E.F.Ca.ET.063.01.1.1 | reverse complement strand
TCGAGATACCCTGCACGTAGGCCTCCTGGATGACGGCGGTCAGCGCCTTCTCGGCCATGCGGCGCGGTTCGAGGAAACCGGGGAAGTAGGAGCCCTTCCTGAGCTTGGGGATGCGCAGCTCGACGGTGCCGGCGCGCGTCTCCCAGTCGCGCTCGCGATAGCCGTTGCGCCGGGCCGTGCGCAACGGGTTCTTCTCGCCATAGGCGGCGCCGGTAGCAGCGCCTACCTCCAGTTCCATCAGCCGCTCGGCGGCGAAGCCGATCATCTCGCGCAAGATATCGGCATCGGGGGTCTTCTCCACGAGCGTGCGCAGGTTCATCATGTCGTCGGTCATCGGTGCTTCCTTCGAATCAGGTTGGTGTCAGCAACCCGACCCTACCGGGGAACATCGATGACCGCTGCTACGCCGCTCGCTCGCTTCAGCGCTGTTGAGGGCGCGCTCGCGAGCGGCTTCGCTACCGCCGAGCTACACCACGTCCCGGGACGCGACCCGGCCGGCCGTAGAAGGTGCTCTTTCCGCCGCACTTGTCCCGCGGATCTGTCAAACCCCACAAACATTGCAAATCCCTCTAACAGTTGATTGGGATGTTTCACGAGTTGACGGATTTTAGCGCAAACCGTTCTTGGCAGGCGCTATCTTTTGGAGGCTAGCTCGGTGGTATGTGCCGTCTCGACATGAGCTGCCCCATCAAGGCGTGGCAAAGGGAGGATAACTTATGGCAATGTCTCGACGTGACCTGATTAAAGCGGGCTTGGCAGCGGGAACCGCGTTGTCGCTACCCTCCGTGGTTCGGGCAGACACTGAGCCCGCTAACTCACGGACGGTCCGCATGGTGAAATCCGGATTTATCAACATTTTCGACCCAATCGTTACGACGTCCAATTCAACAACTGATCATGCGATGGCCGTTTACGACACGCTTTTCGCTATCGATTCCAAACTTATGCCGAAGCCCCAAATGATCAGCAAATGGGGCGTATCGGACGATAAGCGGACCTATACGTTTGAGCTAAGGGACGGTCTTGGCTTTCATGACGGCACCCCCGTGACAGCGGCGGACTGCGTGGCCTCCATACGGCGCTGGGCGTCGGTGGATGAGGGTGGTAAAATAATCATGGCACGAGCCAAGGATATCTCCAAAAGAGACGAGAGGACATTTACCATCGTGCTGAATGAGCCGATGGGCGTCCTCATCGACACCTTAGCATCATCCGATTATTTCCCTGCGATTATGCGGGAGAAGGACGCGAACCGCTCGGCAAGCGACCAGGTGACTGCGAACATTGGTTCGGGCCCGTTCAAATTCAATCAGGATCTTGCCAAGCCTGGCGCGAGCTTCGCGTGGGATCGCAATGATAAATACGTACCGCGCATGGAGCCACCGGATGGGTTTGCAGGCGGTAAGGTTGTAAACGTTGATCGTGTCATTTGGAACAATATTGCCGATCAACAGACTGCTGTGGCAGCACTTCAGCAAGGAGAAATCGATTACTTCGACACGCCGCCCGCCGATCTGATTCCGGTGATCGAGAGTGATCCTAATCTTGTGCTGCAGGTCCTCAACAAAGGAGGCTGGGACAATTGGCTGCGCATGAACTGTCTGCAGAAGCCCTTCGACAACGTGAAGGCGCGACAAGCCCTGCTTCACCTGATCGATCAGGAGGCGATCATGCGTGCACAGTATGGCGACCCAAAATACTTCGCAACCATATCGTCGATATTTGGAAACGATACGCCCTACTCCAATGACGAAAATACTGGGTGGTTCAAAAAGGGCGGCGATCCAGAAAAAGCGAAGCAGCTTTTCAAAGAGGCCGGATACGCCGGCGAAAAAGTCGTTATTCTCGATCCGACGGACGCGCGTGAGACAGACAATGCCTCGCAATTTTTGGCGGCCGAGCTCCGCAAGATCGGGGTCAATGCCGAACTCGCGCCGAGTGACTGGGGCGGAGTCGTCGCCCGCCGGAAAAACAAGGGCCCGGTTGAGGAAGGAGGCTGGAGTATCTTCATCACCAGCGACAGCGACGCTGGTCACCGCAATCCAAACGCGTCACCGATGTTTACGGCGAACGGGGAAAACGCTTGGTACGGCTGGCCGAAGAATGATGAATATGAGGCGCTCCGGGCTAAATGGGTGGATGTTGAATCGCTCGAGGAGCGGAGAGCCGTGGCTCGAAATATGCAACAACTATATTGGGACTTTGTGGGCGCGGTTTTCTTGGGTGTCTATAAGACACCAATCGCTCGCCGTAAGGAGCTTACCGGGCTGATAGAAATGCCGGATTTTGTTCCGATGTGGAACATGCAGAAGGCCTGAAGCACGCCACATCGTGCAAGCAGCAGTCTCGACTATCGCCGTTATGGCAATGGTCGAGATTTGTTTCTCACTCGCCTCCGCTGCTATGTTGCCGCCAGTGAGCCGGAGACTCAATTAGCGGGATTGTCGTAGGCGGCGCCATCAAATCGATGGTCAGAACAAGTGTTGGAGAATCTGGTTCCGCTTTGTTTTGCTACGGAGAATTTCGCGCCTGGGCAGGTGGCAGGCGCGGTTCTTACCTGCCGTGCCCAGAGCGCATCACATGTTCCCTAGAATGACCGCTGGCGACAGGCATTTGGCCGAGATCACAGACGGTACAAAGCAACATTCGCCACGCCACGAGGAGATATATGCGTAATTTCCAGGGTCCTGGGCGATCCGCGGTGCGTTCCACGCAAGGGATGGCCGCCACATCACATCCTCTGTCTACGCTTGCCGCCATAGACATTCTTCGGGCTGGCGGTAACGCGGTGGACGCAGCGATCTGTGCCTCCGCTGTTCAAACGGTGGTTGAGCCCCAATCGACGGGAATTGGCGGCGACTGCTTCGTCCTTTACTGCCCCGCGGGGACGGACGTGCCCATCGCACTGAATGGGTCCGGTCGTTCGCCCGCTAAAGCGACGATTGACTGGTATCGCGACAGAGGCATGGCGGCCATGCCCATCTACGGACCTCATTCCGTAACAGTGCCGGGCGCGATCGATGCTTGGTGCCGCCTGCAACAAGATTACGGAAAGCTCGGATTGGCGGAGGTGCTTGCTCCCGCCATTTACTATGCCGAGAACGGGTATGTGGTACATGACCGGGTATCCTTCGATTGGGCAGCCTCGGTTAGCCTTCTGGCGGCCGACCCACATTCGGCAGAAATCTTCTTACCTGGCGGCCAGGCTCCGCTGGCCGGCGATACGCACCGCCAGCCTGCCTTGGCCCGCACATTGCAGAAGATTGCGAGCGAGGGGCGCGACGGCTTCTATGTCGGCTCAGTCGCCGAAGCCATAGTGCGCCGCCTGAAGGAGCTCGGTGGGCTGCACACGTTAGAAGATTTCTCCGCGGCAGCGGGTGACTACGTCACACCCATCTCGGCAGACTACGGTGGCTTCCGTGTTCATCAGGTGCCGCCGAACAATCAGGGTGTGACAGCGCTCCTGATGCTCAATATTCTTTCAGGTTACTGTCTTACCAATCTCGAGCCGCACGGAGCAGACAGGCTCCATTTGGAGATTGAGGCCGGCCGTCTCGCGTTTCGAGACCGTGACTTTCGACTGGGGGATGCCGAGAGCAGTTGGGAGGGCTCAACTAGGATGCTGTCTTCTCGGCGCGCCAATTGCTTGCGTGAGGGAATAAACATCGGTCGTGCCATGACCAATCTGCCCGATCCAGAACTCGCAACGAGCGACACAGTTTGTATTGCGGTGGTCGACAAGGACCGCAATGCAATTAGTTTGATCAATTCGCTTTCCGGTCTTTTCGGCAGCGGCATCTCCTGTCTGGAGACCGGCGTCGTTCTTCACAACCGCGCCGCTAGCTTCCGGCTGGATTCTTCGCACCCCAACGCCCTCGCGCCCCGCAAGCGCCCGCTCCACACCCTTATGCCGGGCATGATAACGCGGGCCGGACGCGCGGTGATGCCCTATGGTGTGATGGGCGGGGACTACCAGCCGTTTGGGCATGCCCACTTTCTGAGCAACGTGATTGCCTATGGCATGGATCTGCAGGAAGCAATTGATGATGCGCGCGTGTTCCACAGAGACGGATGCGTAGTGGTTGAGCACGGCGTGAGCCTGGATGCAATTCATCAACTGCGAGATAAAGGGCACACCGTGGTAATTGCAGACAAACCGCTGGGCGGCGCGCAGGCCATCTGGATAGACCACGAACGAGACACACTGACCGGAGCCTCTGACCCTCGAAAGGATGGCATAGCGGCTGGTTATTGAGCCGGCCGTGTCATCGATAATGTTCGGAGGCCTGCCTCGAGCGGGGGTACGGTTTGCAGGTGCAGGGACATATCTGCGATGGGTGTCGCCAGGGCGGATTTCCTGTGAGAGGGAGCAAGCAACGCGCCAGGTCGAGCCGGGTGCAAATATCGCCTGTCACCTCTGTAGCCGGTCACCTGGCGCGGCGGCACACCAAAGGGACATTTCAAATTGCGCGGTGATATGGGGCAGCCATTTCAGAGATCGACGCCTTTTGGCGCGGACTCTGCCTTACGATGGTAGTAGTGATCTAGACACCCCACCGTTAGCTCGCGAGGAAAACGTTGGTGCTGCCGTGACAAACCAAAAAGGCGCGAACCAACTGCGCGATGGACTCCAAAGGGGAATTGACATGGCTCTTTCTCGCCGCACTCTCTTCAAGGCGGGTATCGCTGCGGGAGCGGTTCTATCTGCTCCATCCATCCTCCGAGCGCAAACGCAGCCGGGCCTCGACCGCACGGTTCGCATGGTGAAGTCTAGCGACTTGCGGGTGTTTGATCCGATCTGGACCGCGACAAACATCACTGCCGACCATGGCGCGGCGATTTACGACACGCTGTTTTCAGTCGACTCGAATTTTATTCCACAACCGCAAATGGTGGGTAGGTGGGGACTTTCCGACGACAAGAAGACATACACTTTGGAGCTGCGGGACGGCCTGGGTTGGCATGACGGCACCCCCGTCACTGCCTCGGATTGCGTCGCTTCAATCCGCCGCTGGGGCCAAGTGGCTCCCGGCGGGCAACTCCTCATGGAGCGAGCCAGCGACATCTCGAAAAAGGACGAAAGGACTTTCACGATTTCGCTCAAGGAGCCGCTTGGATTGCTCATCGATCTCTTGGCAGACCTCACTCCGCCATGCCTATTTATAATGCGCGAGAAGGATGCCAGCCATCCCGCTAGTGAGCAAGTGACGACCAAGATCGGATCGGGGCCCTTCAAATTCAATGAAGCCCTCGCAAAGCCTGGCGCGAGTATCACATACGATCGTAACGAAGGATACGTGCCGCGTAGAGAGCCGTCGGACGGATTGGCTGGCGGGAAAATCGTCAAGGTGGATCGTGTCGTTTGGGATGTGATTGCCGATCAGCAGACAGCTATGGCAGCCTTGCAAGCCGGTGAGATTGACTATTTCGAGGCGCCCCCTGCCGATCTCTACTCATTGATCGAGAACGATCCCAATCTTGCTCTTCAAGTTTTGGATCAGGCGGGCTGGGACGCGCTCGTGCGCATGAACTTGCTGCAGCCGCCATTTGACAATGTAAAGGCGCGCCAAGCGGTGCTTCATCTGATCGATCAGGAGGCGTTCATGCGCGCTATGTACCCCGATCCAAAGTACGTCGACGTCGTCACTTCGATATTCGGCAAAAATACGTTAGTGTCAAACAGCGAGAACACCGGATGGTATAAGAAGGGCGGCGACCCAGAAAAGGCGAAAGAGCTTTTTAAGCAAGCTGGATATGTCGGCCAGAAGGTCGTCATTCTCGATCCGACGGACTGGCATGAGGGAGACAATGCGTCTCAGCTTCTGGCGGCGGCGTTGCAGAAAATTGGAGTAAACGCGGAGTTGGCACCCATGGACTGGGGTGGCGTCACGACGCGCCGCGCTAACAAAGGGCCAGTTGAGAACGGCGGCTGGAGCATGTTCATCTCGTCTGAAATGGATTTCTCCCTCGGCAATCCGCTGACGGACCCGCTCCTGACGGCCAACGGCGATAAGGCTTGGTATGGCTGGCCTAACTACGACGACTATGAAGTGCTTCGGCGTAAATGGGCCGACGTCGAAACCCTCGAAGATCGCAAGGCGCTTGCCAGAAAAATGCAAGCCCTCTGGTGGGACTTCGTCGGCGATGTGAGGTTGGGAAAATACATTTCCCCGATCGCGCGTCGCAAGACCCTCACAGGTCTCATCGGTGTGCCTGCGATCGTGCCGATGTGGAACATGCAGAAAGCTTTAGCCTAAATGGCGGCATATATCGTTCGCAGAATGGTTTCGGCCGTCGCCGTCATGGCGATGGTCGGCGTCTTCGTGTTCCTGCTCCTCAGGCTGGCGCCGGGCGATCCGGCAGCGATTATCGCCGGAAAGTCGGCTACCGCGGAAATGGTTGCCGGCATACGCGAGAAGCTTGGGCTCAATGATCCGATGCCTGTGCAATTCATCCGGTGGGTGCGAGACATGCTCGCCGGCGATTTCGGAACCTCCATCTTTGCCGGGCGACCGGTTCTTGAACTCATCGGTCAGCGATTAGAACCAACTCTTTCTCTTTCGATGCTGACGATGGTCCTTTCCGTGACAGTCGGCCTTGCTTTCGGAATCGTTGCCGCATGGCGAGCCCGCGGCATCGTCGACCGCATGCTTTCAGCCTTCGCGGCACTCGGCTTTTCGGTCCCGGTATTCGTCATCGGTTTTTTCTTCATATACTGGTTCGCGATTAGCCTCCATTGGGTCCCGGTACAGGGGTACCGGCCAATCAGCCAAGGCATCGGACCATGGTTTGAACACCTGATCTTGCCGACGCTCGCTTTGAGCCTTGGTTATATCGCTTTCATCGCTCGGATCACCCGCGCAAGCATTCTGGAAGTCCTGTCGGAAGACTATATGCGGACGGCTGCCGCCAAAGGCGCCTCATCATATGCCATGCTTTTCCACCATGCCTTGAAGAATGCTGGCGTCCCTATCCTGACCGTCGTAGGTTTATGTTTCGCCTATCTAATCTCCGGCGTCGTCATCACGGAAACTGTGTTCAACGTCCCCGGTGTCGGTCGCCTGACCGTTGATGCGATCAACAACCGCGATTACCCCATAATCCAGGGCGTGCTAATCCTTGCTTCGGGTATGTATGTCCTTATCAATCTAGCCGTCGATCTTGCTTATACCCTGATCGACCCTCGCATCCGGTATTGATATGACGCTCGTCTCTCCAGCAACTGAAACTGTGCCGCACGGCCGCTTGCAGCTGTCGAACCTTCCCCGCGTAGCAAAGCGGCATCCGCTGGTCATGATTGGCGGCGGCCTTCTGGCGCTGTTGATCGTCCTCGCTCTTGCTGCACCGCTTTATGCCGGTGATCCACTGAATATGGACCCGTTCAAACGCCTTCAGCCGCCCTCTGCCGAAATGTGGTTCGGGAGCGACAATTTGGGCCGCGACGTGTTTGCGCGAACGATTTTCGGCGCCCGGATCTCGCTCATGGTGGGATTGATTTCGGCCGCGTGCGCGGCTGTAGGCGGGCTCTTTATCGGCATCGTCGCCGGCTATGTCCGGAGCTTCGACAGCGTCATCATGCGGGTGATGGATGGCTTGATGTCAATCCCAACGATCTTGCTGGCCATCGCTTTGATTTCGTTGACCGGCCCCGGTGTCGGTATCCTCATCCTCGCAATCGCCATCCCGGAGCTTCCGGGGGTCGCCCGGTTGGTCCGTTCAGTAGTTTTGAGCGTGCGCGAACGCCCTTACGTCGAGGCTGCGATTTGCGGCGGTGCCCGACTGCCGAAGGTGCTATGGCGACATATCCTGCCGAGCACCATTCCGGCGCTCATGGTCCAAGGTGCTAATGTGTGTGCCAGTGCGATCCTGACCGAGGCGGCTCTGAGCTTTTTGGGCGTGGGTGTGCCGCCGGAGATCCCCAGCTGGGGCAATATGATTGCCAGTTCGCGCCTGTATCTCGCCATCGCCCCATTGACGATCTTCGCTCCGGGCATCGGCCTTGCCGCCACCGTCCTGGCCGTCAACCTCCTAGGAGACGGGCTCCGTGACTCGTTCGATCCCCGCTCTAAGCGGAGGCGTTGACATGCAAATGCATCACACTGTGCGTAATGACGTCCTTCTCGATGTGCAAGATCTCGAAACTCACTTCTATGGCGATGAAAGTGTCACCCGCGCGCTAGGTGGCATCAGCTTCCAGATCAACACTGGTGAGACGCTCGGCATTGTCGGTGAGTCGGGATGCGGCAAAAGCGTGACCGCGCTTTCGATCCTTCGCCTGCTCCCGAAGTTTACTGCGAAGACCGTCGGGGGCGAGGTGCGGTTTCGCGGACGTGACCTCTTTAAACTCTCTGAACGCGAAATGCGAGGAATCCGCGGCAACCGGATCGCCATGATCTTCCAGGAACCGATGACGAGCCTCAATCCGGTTTACACGGTCGGTCACCAGATCGCTGAAGCAGTGCAGATCCACACCAAAGCTTCTCGAGCTGAGGCGACCGCAAAAGCACAAGAGTTGCTCCGACTCGTGCGCATTGCGGACCCCGAGCGTCGGGTCAACAACTATCCCCACGAAATGTCAGGCGGCATGCGCCAGCGCGCAATGATCGCCATGGCGCTCGCATGCTCACCGGAATTGTTGATCGCGGATGAGCCGACGACGGCGCTCGACGTCACGATCCAGGCGCAAATTCTGCAGCTGATCGTTGATTTGAAACAGCGGACTGGAACGGCGGTGATGTTCATCACGCATGATTTAGGCGTAGTCGCAGAGACATGCCAGCGCGTGATCGTCATGTATGCCGGCCGGATCGTGGAGCAAGCGAGCGTAATCGATCTGTTTGCGCAGCCCTCGCATCCCTACACTCAGGGCCTGATGCGCTCGGTACCCGATCGGCGCCGCGGTCGACAGCAACGTCTTCCGGAGATTCCGGGCATCGTTCCAAGTCTGCGTGAGCCGATCGTGGGTTGCAGCTTTGCTCCGCGGTGCCCGTTTGCGCTAGATGTTTGCCGAGAAAAGACGCCGATATTGCGCGATGTCGTGCCTGGCCATGCCGCAGCTTGCTGGCGCGCTGAAGAGGTCAGGGGCGCATGAACACTCCGCTGCTGAAAGTCGAGAACCTGACCAAGCACTTCCCGCTTAGCGCAGGAATCCTGAATAAACACATCCCGGTCGTGCGGGCAGTGGAAGATGTGTCCTTCTCGGTATCGGCCGGAGAGACGCTCTGCATCGTCGGTGAATCCGGCTGCGGCAAGTCCACGGTAGCACGTCTCCTCATGCGGCTTTCCGAACCGACCAGTGGACGCGTGCTCATAGACGGCACCGACATCGCAGGTCTCAAGAAGGGCACGCTTCGCGCTTGGCGTCGGCGGATGCAGATGGTCTTCCAGGACCCCTATTCTTCGTTGAATCCCCGCCTCACCGCCGAAAAGATAATAACTGAACCGGTCGAGAACTTTGAGCGCCTCAGCCGCAAACAGCGCAAGGCCGTCGCCGAGGAGCTTCTGCACAAGGTCGGCATGTCGCCACAGATGTTGGACAGGCTTCCATCGGAGCTGTCTGGTGGCCAGCGGCAGCGGCTCGGTATTGCACGAGCTCTGGCACTACAGCCCTCCCTCATTATCGCCGACGAGGCGGTCTCGGCTCTCGACGTCTCCGTACAAGCCCAAATCCTGAATTTGCTTCTGGATCTCCAGCAACAAATGGGCATTGCGTTGATCTTCATCTCGCATGACCTTGGCGTTGTCGAGCATATTGGGCACCGCGTCGCTGTTATGTATCTGGGCCGCATCGTGGAACTCGCCGCGTGTGATGCGCTCTTCGCCAAACCGGTTCACCCCTATACTGAGGCGTTGATAGCAGCGGCGCCAATCCCAGACCCAACGCGGGTACGGCTGGAGCCTCCAGTCGAGGGGGAGGTGCCGAGCCCCATCAATCCGCCGAGTGGATGTGCATTTCATCCGCGCTGCCCCCTCGCAGTGGAGCGCTGCCACGTTGATGTTCCCCCCCTTGTACCTATGGCAGATGGGCGCGTCGTCGCCTGTCATGTGCGTGCTCCGGCTGTCGGCGTTTTGGAGGGGTCGAACGTACTTGCTCCCGATCAACTTGCTCCCGTTACAGAAGCATAGAAGCCGATCTCCCATTGACAACAACTGTCGCGGGCCCTCTCGGCGTGGTAAAAATGGCGGACGATATGGAAAAAAGCT
Organism: Mesorhizobium sp. M1E.F.Ca.ET.063.01.1.1; assembly: GCF_003998155.1. Taxonomy (NCBI): domain Bacteria; kingdom Pseudomonadati; phylum Pseudomonadota; class Alphaproteobacteria; order Hyphomicrobiales; family Phyllobacteriaceae; genus Mesorhizobium; species Mesorhizobium sp. M1E.F.Ca.ET.063.01.1.1. Next base: position 91 of record NZ_RZSC01000150.1, on the reverse strand, counting down.
TACACAAGAATGGATCACGTCCAACCGACAACAAGGGTGATTTTGACGAGTTTTGTTCAATTGAGACAAATGTCGCTGATGGATTCAAAAT
>NZ_RZSC01001509.1:0-536 GCF_003998155.1 Mesorhizobium sp. M1E.F.Ca.ET.063.01.1.1 | reverse complement strand
CTGGTGCTGGCATGGCGGTTTCCTTTCGACCGGGTTGATGAATGCAAGGCTAGGCCGGACATCCACAAGCAGAAAGTGGCCCGATTGACATTGTTCGAAAGAATTGGGACACTTGACCTAATCCCAAATGGTGTCCGCCATGCGCAATCCGATCATCGCCGCCGTCGCCTTTGACGGCATCAGCCCGTTCCATCTTTCCGTGCCTTGCCTGGTGTTCGGCGCCGACCGCACGAAGCTTGGCCTGCCGCGCTTCGACTTCCGTGTCTGCGCGGCCGAAGAAGGGCCGATCCAGACCGATGCCGGTTTGAGGATTTCGGTCCCGCACGATCTTTCGGCTCTTGACGCGGCCGATATCGTCATCATCCCAAGCTGGAAGGATCTGGAGGCTCCTCTGGCCGCACCGCTCAAGGGTGCGCTCGAACGGGCGCACGAGCGCGGCGCGCTGATCGTCGGCCTGTGCCTCGGCACCTTCGCCATCGCCGCCGCCGGACTTCTTGCCGGACGAAAGGCGACGACGCATTGGGCCTATACCGATC
>NZ_RZSC01001508.1:0-537 GCF_003998155.1 Mesorhizobium sp. M1E.F.Ca.ET.063.01.1.1 | reverse complement strand
GCCACCGGGTTATCGATCCCATGACGAATGCCCACGACGCGCTGTTCAGGACACTTGCCGATCCGACCCGGCGCGCCATCTTCGAACGACTGTGCCAAAGGGAGAGCAGACCGTGGGCGCCCTTACGGCCCAGTCCGGGGTGTCGCAGCCAGCCGTGTCGAAGCATCTCGGCGTCCTGAGGCAGGCAGGGCTGGTGCGCGACCGCCATGAGGGACGGCAGACCCACTATAGCGCGCAGCTAGGCGCGCTTGCTCCCCTGATGGATTGGACACGCCAGATGGCCGGCTTCTGGGAGAGCCGGTTCGACGACCTCGAGGATCTGCTCAAAAGAATGGACCAATGATCAATACTGCAACCGAAACCCGCTCCGTCGTCGTCGAGCGGGAGATACCTTATCCGCCGGAAAAGATCTGGCGCGCGCTGACGCAACCGCATCTGATCGAGGAGTGGCTGATGAAGAACAACTTCAAGCCGGTCGTGGACCATCGTTTCAGTGTCAGCGCGGACTGGGGCGGCGTCGACTGCCAGGTCCAAACG
>NZ_RZSC01001507.1:0-537 GCF_003998155.1 Mesorhizobium sp. M1E.F.Ca.ET.063.01.1.1 | reverse complement strand
TAAGATCGCCGTCGAGGCGGTCGAGATCGACGGCAGCAAGATTTTCGTCGCCGGCACGGCCGATCCCGGCCGCAAGGTGCGCGCCTATGCCGACGACATGCTGCTCGGAGAAGCGCAGACTTCGCCCGACGGGCATTTCCTGATCGAGGCCAAGCGCGACATCCCGGTCGGCAGCTACACCATCCATGTCGATGGCCTTGCCGACGACGGCGCGAAGGTCGTCGCCCGCGCGGCCGTGCCGTTCGAGCGTGAGCCCGGCGAGTCGATTGCGGCCGTTGCGCCGAACGAGGCCAAGCCCGGCGAGGCGAAACCCGCTGAGGCCAAGCCTGCGGCCGAGGCGCCGGCATCCGCCGCAACGAAGCCCGCCCCGGCCGCCGAGGCTCCGGCCAAGGCCGCGGAAGCGACGCCGTCAGCCGGCGTTGCCGAAACCGTGGCACCGAAGCTTGAGCATGCCGACGGTTCCGTCATCATCCGCCGCAACGACACGCTCTGGCGCATCTCGCGCCGCGTCTACGGCCATGGCACTCGCTTCTCGAC
>NZ_RZSC01001506.1:0-537 GCF_003998155.1 Mesorhizobium sp. M1E.F.Ca.ET.063.01.1.1 | reverse complement strand
GCTCGGCCTCGCTTGGTGTGCGGGCCAGCCCGCACACGGTGCATTCCAACGGCGGCCTGATGTCGATGGAAACCGCAAAAGCCTATCCCGTCCGCACCTGCCTTTCCGGCCCGGCCGCCGGTGTCGTCGGCGCCGCGCAGGTGGCGTCGGCCGCAGGCTTTCGAAACGCGGTGACGTTCGACGTCGGCGGCACCTCGACCGATGTGTCACTGATCCTCAATGGCCGTGGCGCCTACACCCCACTGCGTGACGTCGCCGGCTATCCGGTCCGCTGCCCCATGGTCGACGTGCACGTGATCGGCGCCGGCGGCGGATCGATCGCCTGGGTCGATGATGCCGGTGCGCTGAAGGCGGGGCCGCACTCTGCTGGCGCCTTGCCGGGACCGGTGGGCTACATGCGCGGCGGAACCGAGCCGACGATCACCGATGCCAACCTGCATATGGGTCGCCTCAATCCCGTGGCGCTGCTTGGCGGTGCCATGCCGGTCGACCGCGCCGCGGCTACGCGTTCCGTGACGCAGATCGCGACCAGGAGCG
>NZ_RZSC01001505.1:0-538 GCF_003998155.1 Mesorhizobium sp. M1E.F.Ca.ET.063.01.1.1 | reverse complement strand
GTCCGCCATGTAGCCGAAGCCGGAGACGAAGGCATTGGTGACGCCGCCGGTGCCCCTGTGCCGCTCGACCAGCGCGATCTGGCAGACGTCGTTGCGCCGGTCCATGCCGACAAGCCCGTCCTCGACCGGCAGGTCGGCCTCCAGTGCTCGCGTCGGCGCCTGGTTCTCGATCACGCCGATGACGCGTACGCGCGCCTCGTTGGCCCCCTTCGGCGCGGCCACGTCGAAATCCTTCGCCTTGAGCTTCTTGCCAAGCTTGACCGTGTTCTTGGCCGTCTTCGGATAGTCATAGGCCGGGATGTCGATGTCGAGCTTGCCGCCCTTGGCCAGCCTGACGCCGCGAGCATAGACCTCGTCGATGGTCATCGCCGCCAGATCCGAGACGATCAGCAGGTCGGCAAGCCGTCCCGGCGCGATCGAGCCGATCTCGCGCTCCAGCCCGAAATGCTGGGCGGTGTTCAGCGTCGCCATCTGAATCGCCGTCACCGGCTTCAGGCCCTGGCTGATCGCGTGCCGCACCACTCGGTCCATATGGCCT
>NZ_RZSC01001504.1:0-542 GCF_003998155.1 Mesorhizobium sp. M1E.F.Ca.ET.063.01.1.1 | reverse complement strand
TTCCCGCACGAAGCATTGGCGTCGATTGCGCAAGAAGGCAGCTATTTCCAAGGAAAACCGAATCGCTAAGAGCACTGCCTGCTTCGTCTCATCCGGTTACTTCGACCCTAGCTGCATTCCCGGGCATTGCCAAGCCCTATTTCGCACTGCATCAGGGGTTTGCGCGTTCGAACACCAGAACCCTGTCGTTTCCGCCGAGGTCGCAGAACATACCGGACAACCGGTAGCCGGCTGCCAAGAAGATGTCCGTGACTTCGTTCCGTTGCGTGTGGCCGATCTCGACCGCAACCCTGCATTCGGCTTCCAGAAACCTTGTCGCCTCAGCGGCGATGATCCGGTAGGGACCAAGACCGTCCGCGCCGCCATCAAGGGCCAGATGCGGATCGAAATCGCGGACCTCGTCCTGCAGATTTCCTATGTCTCGACTGAGTATATAGGGAGGGTTTGCGGCAATTACATGGTACCGGCCGGAAACTTTTGCAAACCAGTCGGATTCAAGCGTTTCGAACCTGTCGGCCAGGCCCAGTTCGCAGGCATTGCGC
>NZ_RZSC01001503.1:0-546 GCF_003998155.1 Mesorhizobium sp. M1E.F.Ca.ET.063.01.1.1 | reverse complement strand
GTGATGAGCGAGGGTTCGCTCTACGACCGCGAGCTGGCAGCACTTGCCATCGTCCAGGCGCGCGGCGACATGATCGAGGCGATCTTTCTCATCCGCGCCTATCGCACCACGCTGCCGCGCTTCGGCTACACCAGGCCGGCCGATACCGCCGCTATGCTGATCGAGCGGCGCGTGTCGGCAACCTACAAGGACCTGCCCGGCGGCCAGCTGCTCGGCCCGACCTTCGACTACACCCACCGGCTGCTCGATCCCGAGCTTGCCGCCGGCGGCGACGTCGCCGAGCCCATGCAACGTGCCACCGAGGCCGAGCCCATGCCGCGCGTCTCGGCGATCCTCGCCCGCGAGGGCCTGATCGAGGCCGATGGCGACATGCCCGGCGAGCATGTTCCCGGCGACATCACCCGCGAGCCGCTGCAGTTCCCGATGGCGCGTGACGTCCGCTTGCAGGCGCTGTCGCGCGGCGACGAGGGTTTTCTGCTGGCGCTCGGCTATTCCACCCAGCGCGGCTATGCCCGCAACCACCCCTTTGTCGGCGAGGTCCGTGTC
>NZ_RZSC01001502.1:0-547 GCF_003998155.1 Mesorhizobium sp. M1E.F.Ca.ET.063.01.1.1 | reverse complement strand
GCGAGCCTCATCATCAGAATCGCGCCCGATGCGGCTCCGATCGTGCTCTCGCTCAACGCCTCGGCGCTCTATCTCGGCGTCGCGCTTGGCGCGGTGGTCGGCGGTGGTGTGCTGCGCTTCGGCGCGCCGGCCGATCTCGGCCTGATCGCGGCCGTGTTCCCGATCGTTGGACTGGGCGTGGTGCTGGCCGGACGGGTGCTGGCTCGCCCGGTCGCCATGCCGGCGGAATAGGTTCCGCTAAAACGCGGGTGCCTACTGGCGGCCGCTTCTTCAGAGGGAAGGAGCGGCCGCCGGCATTTCCAAATCCAGATCAGCCACCGCGTCCAGCGTTGCGCGCAGCTTTGCGGCCTGCTCCGCGCCGACCTTATCCTCGAATTGCCGCTGGGCAGCGCTCCACAGCTTGATCGCCTCATCGAGCTTGGCCCGGCCCTGCAGCGTCAGCCGCACGCGCTTGATGCGGCGATCATCCTTGTCCGCAAAAGTCTCGACATAGCCGTCGCGGATCAGCGGCTTCAGCGTGTGGCCCAGCGCAGAGAGATCCATGATC
>NZ_RZSC01001501.1:0-552 GCF_003998155.1 Mesorhizobium sp. M1E.F.Ca.ET.063.01.1.1 | reverse complement strand
ATCGCGTAGCGTGCCGTGTATTCGGCCACCGCCTTTTCCAGCGCGAAGCGGCTTTCCAGCGGCCGCGACTGTTTCGAGGCCCATGCGCCGATGCGGCTGCCGCGCGGCCGCGTCGCATAATAGGCGTCGGCCTCGGCGTCGCTGACGATCTCCACCGGCCCGCGCACGCGCACCTGGCGGCGTAGCGATTTCCAGTGGAAGCACATCGCCGCCTTCATGCTGCCAAGAATCTCGCGGCCCTTGGCGCTCTCGAAATTCGTGTAGAAGACAAATCCCTTTTCATCGAACCCCTTGAGCAGCACCATCCGTACGTCCGGCATGCCGTCGGCATCGACGGTTGCCAGCGCCACGCCGTTGGCGTCGTTGGGCTCGCTCTTGGTGGCGTCCTCCAGCCATGCGGCAAAGAGCCGGAACGGCTCCGCCGCCTCGGTGAAGTCACTGCTTGTTAACTCGGTTTCGTTCATAGTTTTCCAAATTTTTAACACTGCGGGAGGAGTTCGCCGATTGTCGCGTATTGCGCAAGCTTTTGACAGCGGGCAATGGAGCGTTATC
>NZ_RZSC01001500.1:0-554 GCF_003998155.1 Mesorhizobium sp. M1E.F.Ca.ET.063.01.1.1 | reverse complement strand
GAAAGGCCATGTCCTGATCATGATGGACACCGACCGGCCGATGCTGAAGTCCCACATGGCCCGACTCTCCCGCCTCAGAGATGGTTGAGGAGGATGCGCTCGCCCCGGCGATTGTCAATCTTGGCGACGCCGCGCCGACCTAAAACCGGTGCACAAACCGCGCGTCATGGTTAGCTGACCGTGTGCTCAGCGCTGCTTGCGCAGCCCCTCGAGCAGTTGCTTGAACGCAGCCACCGCCTTTTTCGACGTCGCTTCCGGATCCTGCGAATTGGCGATCCGCTGCGCAGCCTGGCTGCTCGCGCCGTTGATCAGCCGCGCCGTGGTCTCGGGATCGAGGTCGGCCACGACCACCCCCTCCTCCTGCAGCCTGGTCAGGTGATCGGTCATCGACGCCGTGCATGCGCTGGCGTTCGGCCACTGCGCGGGATCACCCAGTACCGCCGGAGCATCGCGGAACATGATGCGCTGGATCTCCGGCTCCAGCGCCAGTTCGATGTAAGTGGTGCATTCGTCGACGAAATGCTGCCAGCGGGTCGGCGCCCTCGCCGCCACCT
>NZ_RZSC01000014.1:0-25822 GCF_003998155.1 Mesorhizobium sp. M1E.F.Ca.ET.063.01.1.1 | reverse complement strand
TCGGGTTCCAGCGCACTTTCGGGGGCGGCGCGTAGTGGCCTTCGAGGTGGTCGGTGTGCAGCTCGACCAGACCCGGGATGATGTAGTCGCCGCCCATGTCCTCGCCGGCGCGGGCGGCGCCCGGCTCGATCGCGGCAATCTGGCCATCGCGCAGCAGCAGCGAGCCCTCGACGATCTCGTCGGGCAGCACGATGCGGGCGTTGTTCAAAACGGTCTCGGCGGTCATTTCAGCAGTCCTATTTCAAGCGATCATTTTGGGCGATCATATCAGGCGGTCAAATCAGGCGGTCTTTCTGGCCGGGCGGCGCCCAAGCGCATGGTGGGAAAGCGCCATAAACGGCGCGCCGGGCTCGGTTTCGACGAACAATGTCAGCGCATCCACCGGTACCGGACGCTGCAGCACATCCGCGAACAGGCTGTCGATTGCTGCACGAAGACGTGGGCTTTCCTGTGGCCCGACGCGTCCCGACAACGTCATGTGGAAGCGGAACGTCTCGAAGACGTAAGGGTAGCCCCACTGGCACAGGTTGCGGAATTCCTGCGGCTTCAGGGAATCGGGGCTGCGCCGCTCGATCTCCGCTTCGGTCAGCGGCGCGCGGAAGCGGTCGAAGGCGCGCACGACCTCGCCGGCGAAGCTGTTGAGCGGCTCGAACGGAGTTTCAGGCACCAGGGCGAAGAAGCCGTCGATCTGGCCGACAACGAGGCGCGGGATGACGACCGGCGGCGTCGCCTCGGCGAAACTATCGAGGGCGGCGCGCAGCGAGGCTTCCGTCTCATTCGAAGCCAGCCCGAACGGCGCCTTAAGCGTCGCATGGAAGCCGTAGCGCCTGGCCGAAGCCGTGTGGAAAGCGACTTCCGCCGCCGACAGCTCACCTACGGCCTCGACCGGGCGCGTCGCCGCGCCGAAGGGATCGCGGCCAAGCCAATTGGCGGCGATGCGCGCCAGCGGCTCGTCCTGCCGTGGGGTGAAATAGATGGCGTAGCGCATGGAAAGTCCTCGTCAGACCGCTGCCATAGGTGATTTCCATGACGGATTGACGAAGCTTTCATGGGTTTTCGAAGGCAAACAACCCCTGGCGGTCCTTAGCCGACGATTTTCCCGAGCTGGACCAACAAGTTGAGCGTCATAAAGAGCTCAGGCCTTCATCAGCCATTCGTGCTCGGCCGCGTTGTGGAATTTCCACGTCCGCTTCGGGCCGGCCATGACGTTGAGGTAGTAGAGATCGTAGCCGTGGCAGGCCGCGCACGGGTGATAGCCCTTCGGCACCAGCACGACATCGCCGTCCTCGATCGCCATCGCCTCGTCCAGATCGCGCACGCCGTTCCTGTCGGCATCGGTGTAGACGCGCTGGAAGGCGAAGCCCTGCGGCGGATTGAGGCGGTGGTAATAGGTCTCCTCGAGATAGGACTCCGCGGGGAGATTGTCCTGGTCGTGCTTGTGCGGCGGATAGCTGGAGGTGTGGCCACCGGGAGTTATGACCTCGACCACCAGCAGCGAGTCGGCCGGCTTACCCTCGGGCAGGATGTTGGTAACGTAGCGGGTATTGGTGCCCTTGCCGCGCACTTCCTGGCCGAGATCGTCAGGCCCGATGACGCGGACGGGAAGACCACCGGCAAGGCCCGGCGCCGAGCAGACGGCGAGCTCCAGCTCGGTGTCGGCGGTCACCGACCAGTCGGAGCCTTGCGGCACATAGACCGACCAGGGCTTGCCCTCGAAGGGCGACATGCGCTCGCCGAGCAGGCCGAGATCCTTGCCGCCGGCGGATGTCTTGCCCTTGCCGGTAACGAAGACCAGGCAGACCTCGCGATCGCCCGTCTTGCCGGCTGCGGTCTCGCCCGGCCGCAAGCGGTGGAGATCGAAACCGACATAAGTCCAGCCGGCGCTTTGCGGGGTGACGTGGGCGACGTGGCCGTGGCCCTTGTCGGCCTTGACGAGCAGTTTCGACATTGCGGTCACTCCTTCGGTTCGGGGCCGGCCTTGTTCTCCTCGGCCGGCTTGTAGAGGTAGAAGAACTGCCACACCGCGTAGCCGGCGAAGCCGAGCGCGATGACGCCCCAGAAGGGCGTGCCGGAGGCGAATTCGATCACCGACCAGATCAAACAGACGGCCACGACGGCGATGCGTCGCCACAATGGCCGGAAGAAGGGGTGCTCATAGTCTTTCATCGCGCCAATCCAGGATCTGCCCAAAGCGCAACGGATAAACCGCGCGCCATGGCAAATCCACCGTTTACGCCGGGAAGCCTTGCGTCTCCACCGTATAGCCGGCGGCCGTCATCACCCGCATCAGTTCCTTGTGCCCGACCTGCGCCATCTTGAGCGGCGGGTTCTTCTTCGGGTCCTGCTCGGCCTCGACCACGAACCAGCCTTCATAGCCGTGGTCGGCGAACTTCTGCACGATGGCGCCGAAATCGAGCGAGCCGTCGCCCGGCACGGTGAAGGCGCCGAGCGCCACGGCATCGAGGAAGGACTGTTTCGTGCGGTCGAGGCTGTCGATGACGCCCATGCGCACATCCTTCACATGGACGTGGTTGATGCGCTTGTGATGGTTGTCGATGGCGCGCAGCACGTCGCCGCCGGCAAAGGCGAGATGGCCGGCATCGAGCAACAGCGGGATGCCTTCGCCGGAATGGCGCATGAAGGAATCGAGCTCCGGCTCGGTCTCGACCACAGCCGCCATGTGGTGGTGATAGGAGAGCGGCATGCCTTGATCGGCGCACCATTCGCCGAATTCGGTGACGCGACGGCCATAGGCCTTCATCTCGTCACCGGTGAGCTTCGGCTTGGTGGCCAGAGGCTTGGAGCGGTCGCCCTGGATGGAACGACCGACCTCGCCATAGACGATGCAGGGCGCGTCGACCGCCTTGAACAGGTCGATCATCGGCTGGATACGATCCTTGTTCCTGGCCAGGTCCTCGTTGACCAGCGTGCCGGAGAACCAGCCGCCGCAGAGCGTGACGTCGGCTTCCTTCAGGATCGGCAGCATCACTTTCGGATCGTTGGGGAAGCGGCGGCCCATCTCCATGCCGGTGAAGCCCGCCGAGCGCGACTGGCGCAGACACTCCTCCAGCGACACGTCATCGCTCAATTCCACGAGATCGTCATTCCACCACGCGATGGGGGACATGCCCAGTTTGGCTTTCAAGTCGTCACTCCAGTATCAGGTTCGTGCCTACCCTCCCCCTTGTGGGGAGGGTCGCTGCGCAGCAGCGGGGTGGGATGCGGCGCCGACCCCCACCCGGACTTTCGGGTCCGACCTCCCCACAAGGGGGAGGTAGGGAGTTGGCGGCGCCGGCTTTAGTCACCGATGCTCTGCATCTGCTTTTTGCCCTCATACGCCTTGCGCGCGGCGTTTACCTGTGCCCGCGATGAGACTTCCGGCACGGCGACATCCCACCAATGGCCGCCGGCCTCGGTCGACACCAGCGGATCGGTGTCGATGACCAGCACGGTGGTCTTGCTGTTTTGCTTCGCCTTGGCCAGCGCCGTCTCCAGCTCGGCTATCGACGCCACCTTCTCGGCGACGGCGCCGAGGCTTGCCGCGTGGGCGGCGAAGTCGACGTCGGGCATCACCTCGTGGCGCGCGTCCTTGAGCAGATTGTTGAAGTTGGCGCCGCCGGTCGCCATCTGCAGCCGGTTGATGCAGCCATAGCCGCGGTTGTCGAGCAGCACGATGGTGAGTTTCAGGCCGAGCATCACCGAAGTCGCGATCTCGGAATTGAGCATCAAATAGGAGCCGTCGCCGACCATGACGACGACCTCCTGATCGGGCTTGGCCATCTTGACGCCGAGGCCACCGGCGATCTCATAGCCCATGGTCGAGAAGCCGTATTCGGCGTGGTAGGAGCCGGGCGCGCCCGCCTGCCAGAGCTTGTGCAATTCGCCCGGCAGACCGCCGGCGGCATGCAGCAAGGTGACGCCGGAGCCCATGGCGCGCTGCACGGCGCCAATCACCTGCGCGTCCGAGGGATAGGCGGCATTGGTCGAGGCCGTGACCTTGGCGGCGGCGGCCTGCCAGTCCTTCTTGCCCTTCAGCGCATTGTCGGTCCAGGCGGTTGGCGCCTTCCAGCCTTTCAGCGCGGCACTGAGTTCGGCCAGGCCTTCGGCCGCGTCGGCGACCAGCGGCAGCGCCCAGTGCTTGCCGGCGTCGAAGACCTGGGTATTTAGCCCAATGATGGTGCGGCCGGCATTCTTGAACAACGCCCAGGAGCCGGTGGTGAAATCCTGCAGCCGGGTGCCGACGGCGAGCACGACATCGGCTTCCTCGGCCAGCCGGTTGGCGGCTGAGGTGCCGGTGACGCCGACCGCCGCCATGTTGAGCGGATGATCGTCGGAGAGCGAAGACTTGCCGCCTTGCGTCTCGCAGACCGGAATGCCGGCGCCCTGCACCAGCTTGGCCAGTTCTCCCGAAGCCTGCGAATAAAGGACGCCGCCGCCGGCGATCACCAGCGGCTTCTTGGCGCCCTTCAGCGCCGCGACGGCGTTCGCCAGCTCGTGGCGATCCGGGCGAACCCTGCGCGGCGTCCAGACGCGCTCAGCGAACAGGCTTTCGGGATAATCATAGGCCTCGGCCTGCACGTCCTGGCAGAGCGAGAGCGTGACCGGGCCACATTCGGCCGGATCGGTCAGGACCTGCATGGCGCGGTTCAGCGCCGGGATGATCTGCTCGGGCCGCGTGATGCGGTCGAAATAGCGTGAGACGGCGCGGAAGCAGTCGTTGACGCTCGCCGTGCCGTCGGAGAAATCCTCGGCCTGCTGCAGCACCGGGTCGGGCAGGCGGTTGGCGAAGACATCGCCGGGGAGCAGAAGCACCGGCAGCCGGTTGACATGGGCGAGGGCTGCCGCCGTCACCATGTTCAGCTCGCCGGGGCCGATCGAAGTGGTGGCGGCCATGAAGCGGCGGCGGAAATTCGCCTTGGCGTAGCCTATCGCCGCATGCGCCATCGCTTGCTCGTTATGGGCGCGGAAGGTCGGCAGCTCGTCGCGCACCTGGTAGAGCGCCTCGCCGATGCCGGCGACGTTGCCATGGCCGAAGATCGCCCAGACGCCGCCGAAGATCGGCACTCGTCTGCCGTCGATCTCCGTCATCTGGCGGGACAGAAAGCGGGTCAGCGCCTGCGCCATCGTCAGGCGAACGGTCTTGGTCATTGTCGTTTTCCTCCGGCTTTCCTTGTGCCGTCTTGTTATGCGGCCGCCTTCTTATGCTGCTTTACGGCCGCGCGCGGCAAGCCATGCCTCGGTCAGTTGCTCGAAGCGCGAGGCCATGTCGGCGACGGCCTCGTCGTCCGACATTTTTCCGGCCAGCCATTGTTCGGCGGCGTTGATGAAGATGGTGCGACCGACGGCAAATCCCTTGACGATGGGCGCATTGCTCGTTGCGGCAAAGGCCGCGACCAACTCGTCCTGCGGCGCCTCGAGACCGAGCAGCACGACGCCGCGGCACCATGGGTCGTTCTTGACGATCACCTGCTCGATCTTCGCCCAGGCGTTGGCGGACGCCTGCGGCTCGAGCTTCCACCAGTCGGGCTTGATGCCCAGCGCATAGAGCTCTTCAAGCGCGCGCGGAATGGTGGTGTCGTCGAGCTTGCCGTGCTTGCCGGCGATGATCTCGACGAGAAGTTCCCTGCCGACTTTCCGCGCCGCCTCGAACAGGGCCCGCAGCTTCTGCTGCTGCTCGGTCTTCAGCGCTTCCGGATCGTCCGGGCGATAGAAGCACAGGCATTTGATGCAGTGGTCGACCGGCCATTCGACCAGTTGCGAGCCGATATCCTGCGAGAATTCGAAGCGTAGCGGCCGCGAGCCAGGCAACTCGACCGGGCGGCCGAGCCAGGCGAAGGGATGGCGGGCGAATTCGAACATCGCGTCGCGGCCATATTTCTCGTCGATCAGCATGCCGTAGCCGTCGCGGCCGGCGGCGACCTTGGCCGCCGCCTTGACCGTGAGCACCTTGAAGTCGGGGATGCGCGCAGCATCGGCGCCGACTCTAGCCGCGACGTCCTCCAGCTGGATGCGATGATCGCAGGCGAGCGCCATCAGCGAGGGAATGTCGCGCCGCCGCGTCGTCGCCCAATGGATGTGGTTGATCGCCTCGTCCTTGCGCAGCGCCAGATGCTTGCTGCCGTGCTTCAGGAAGAACTGCAGTTCCTCGAAGGTCGGATATTCCGGGGCGCAGAGCAGGCGCGACACCGCGAAGGCGCCGCAGGCGTTGGCCCAGGTGGCGGCCGTGGCAAAGCTTTCGCCGCCCAGCCAGCCGCGCAGGAAGCCGGACATGAAGGCGTCGCCGGCGCCGAGCACGTTGTAGACCTCGATCGGGAAACCCTTGCCGACGATGCCGTCCTCGAGGTCGTCGCTGATCGGCCCGTCATAGACGATGCAGCCCTTGGCGCCGCGCTTGAGCACGATGGTGGCCGCGGACAAGGAGCGGATCGTCTTCAGCGCGCTCAGGCAATCGTCGGCGCCCGACGCAATCATGATCTCCTCCTCGGTGCCGACGATGAGATCGCAATCGGGCAGCACGGTCTTCAGCTGCGCCGAGACGCGATCGGATTTGACGTAACGCTCGAAGCCTTCGGCATGGCCGGCGAGGCCCCAGAGGTTCGGACGGTAGTCGATGTCGAAGACCACCTTGCCGCCTTTGGCCTTCATGAGGCGGATCGCCTTGCGCTGCGCGGCGTCCGAGTTGGGGCGAGAGAAATGCGTGCCGGTGACGACGACGGCGCGGGCCGAGGCGATGAAGGCTTCATCGATGTCCTCTTCCGCCAACGCCATGTCGGCGCAGTCGGAGCGATAAAAAATCATCGGCGAGACGCCTTCGTCCTCGACGGAAAGCAGGACGAGCGCGGTCAGCCGCTCCTTGTCGGTCTTCAGTCCGTCGACCGAGACGCCCTCACGCCGAAGCTGCTCGCGGATGAAGCGGCCCATCTGCTCGTCGCCGACGCGGGTGAGCAGCGCCGAGCGCAGGCCGAGCCTTGCCGTGCCGACGGAAATATTGGCCGGGCAGCCGCCGACCGACTTGGCGAAGGAGGTGATGTCCTCCAGGCGCGAGCCGATCTGCTGTCCATAGAGATCGACCGAGGCGCGGCCGATCGTGATGACGTCGAGCGGCGGATATTTCGCTTCCACGGCTTCGCCCATTCGAACCTCCCATCGGCCTTGTTGTGCAGAGCAGCGTCGTTGTGGGCAGCACGCGAGGACGGCAGCGTGGCGCCGTCAATATGAAATAATAATTCCAATCCATAGTCAATATGGAATGAGCATTCCCGGATGGAAAAACGCTGACGCGAGGCGGTCAGGACTTGCGCTTGCGGCCGGCGTCGCGCCGCTTCTCGCCGACCGCGACGGTCAGCGCCATGGCGAGCGCCATCGTCGCCGAGATCGAGCGGAAGCCGCCGAAATCGGCTTCGGCCACCTCGAACCAGATCTTGGCGAACTGGGCGAGCGGCGAAAACGATGAGTCGGTGATGGCGACGATCGGCACGCCTTGCTCGGCGATCGAGCGCGTCTCTTCGATGGTCGCCGGCGCGTAAGGCGAGAAGCTGATGGCGATGACGGCGTCACGCGGCGTGGCGAAGCCGATCATCTCGGCGTTCAGTCCGGCAGCCGATTCGATCAACTGGTTGCGGATCTTGAGCTTGCCCAGCGCATAGGCGATGTAGGACGCGACCGGATAGGAGCGGCGCTTGGCCAGCACATAGATGGTCTCGGCTTTCGCCAGCAAGTTGACGGCCTCTTCGAAATGCACATCGTTCAACGCGCGCGAAATGTCGCTGAGCGAGGTGCTGGCGGCAGCGACGAAGCCGTCGAAGATCGCCCGGTGCCCGGCACCTTCCTCGGCCTTGGCGCGCAGTGCCGCGAGCCTCTCGTCATAGGAGGAATTGCGCTCGCGCAGGCGCTCGCGAAAGACCTGCTGCAGGCTGGTAAAGCCGTCGAAGCCGAGTTGCTGGGCGAAGCGGATCAGCGTCGAGGGCTGGACGCCGGCCGAGGCGGCGATGCTTGCGGCGGTGCCGAAGGCGATGTCATCGGGATTGTCGAGCGCATAGGCGGCGATCTGGGCGATGCGCTTGGGCAGGCTGTGCCGACGCTCCAGGATCGTCGTGCGCAACGTCTCGAAATCGCGAGGCACCCGTTCGTCCATCGTCGCTCCGCCCACGGCCATATTGAAAGCTCTCTCTCCTGCCTCATCATAGCGAGTTCGCGCAAGAACACCATAAAAAATGATTTGGACGTTCCATTCTCAAGTGAAATGGATTAATTCATCCATGCTTCTCTTTCTCTTCAATGGAGACAATCGACATGGTCGGAGTGGGCCTCATCGGCACGGGCTTCATGGGCAAGTGCCACGCCATCGCCTGGAACGCGGTCGGCGCCGTCTTTCCCGATGTCGAGAAGCCGAAGCTGGTGCATCTGGGTGAAGTCAATGACGAGCTCGCAAAACGCAAGGCGGGCGAGTTCGGCTTCGCCAAGGGTTCCGGCGACTGGCGCGCCGTGGTCAACGATCCGGAGGTCGATGTCGTGTCGCTGACCACGCCCAACCAGTTCCATCCCGAAATGGCGATCGCCATCCTGGAGGCCGGCAAGCATCTGTGGTGCGAGAAGCCGATGGCGCCGGGTTTCGCCGAGGCCGAGGCGATGGCAAAGGCGGCGAAGACATCGGGCAAGGTGGCGGCGCTCGGCTACAACTACATCCAGAACCCGGCCATCCGCCATATCGGCGCGCTGCTTCAGGAAAAGATCATCGGCGACGTCAATCTCGTGCGCATCGAGATGGACGAGGATTTCATGGCCGATCCCGACGCGCCGTTCTTCTGGAAGCATGAGGCGGCCTCGGGCTATGGTGTGCTCGACGATTTCGCCGTCCATCCGCTGTCGCTGATCAAGGTGCTGTTCGGCCGCGTCGCCCGCGTCATGTGCGATATGGTCAAGCCTTATGCCGACCGGAAAGTCGCTTCCGGCGGCCGCCGCGCGGTCGAAACCTACGACATTGCCAGCGTGCTGATGCATCTCGAAAACGGCGTCGCCGGCACGCTGCTGGTCAACCGCTCGGCCTGGGGACGCAAGGGCCGCATCGCCATCCAGATCTTCGGCTCGAAGGGCTCGATCCTCTACGACCAGGAGCGGATGAACGAATTCCAGCTTTATCTCACCGCCGACCGGCCAACCGAGCAAGGCTACCGCACCATCCTGGTGGCGCCGCATCACAAGCCCTACGATTCCTTCCTGCCGGCGCCCGGCCATGGCCTCGGCTTCAACGACCTCAAGATGATCGAATGCCGCGAACTCTTGATGCGGATCGCCGGCAGGCCGGCGCGGATCATCGATTTCGACGAAGGGCTGGAGATCGAGCGCACCGTGCATGCGATGGCGCGCTCGTTCCAGGAACAGCGCTGGATGGATGTGAGGTAATCTGCCGGACCGCCCGGCGATGCGTCAGTTGCCGGCGGCCGCTGCATTGATCTCCCAGCCATCCACCCAGACCTGCCGCAGCCGATCGCCTTCGCCCTTGAACCATAGGCCGGTCGGCTGGCAGTCTTCGATGCGGTCGCTGCGGAAATTGCGGATGGCCTGGCGCAGCTCGCACCAAGCGACGATGTTGGCGGTCTCGGCATAGTAGATCAGCGCGATCGGCCGGACGGTGCGCTGTGTGTCACGGCCCGCCTCGTCTCGATAGGCAAGGTCGAGCTTTTCCTCGTCGCGGATGGCGCGCCGCACGAGCGCCAGATCGACCGCAGCAGCCGAGGGCGCGGCAAAACCCCAGGCATGCAGAGCGTTGGCGTCGAGCGTCTGCCGCAAGGGCGGCGGCACCGCGCCGGCGATCTTGGCGCCGACCCGTTTTGCGGCCTGCTTGAGCTCGTCGTCGCCGGTGCGTTCGAGCAGCGCCAGCGACAACACGATCGCCTCCATCTCCTCGATCGAAAACATCAGCGGCGGCAGGTCGAAGCCAGGGCGCAGGATGTAGCCGATACCGCGCCCGCCCTCGATCGGCACGCGCATCGCCTGCAATGCCGCGATGTCGCGATAGACCGAGCGCACCGTCACTTCCAGCCGCTCGGCGATCGCCGCCGCCGTTACCGGCTTTCGGGCCAGCCGCAGGATCTGGATGATCTCGAACAGGCGCGAGGCCTTGCGCATTTCCTCACCCACCATGAAGGCAACTGACACACCCCCGTCAGTTGGGGTGGCCTATAGGGCCGCCTATACGCTTGAAAATCAACAGATTCCTGAACTCCTTGGCCGACGGAGCGACAAGCAACTGACATGAGCTACACGGAAAACCTCTGGCTTTTCTTCATCCTGCTGTTCGGCATCATCGCCGTTCCGGGCATGGACATGCTGTTCGTGCTGGCCAATGCGCTGACCGGCGGCCGTGATCGGGGTCTGGCGGCGACCGGCGGCATCATGCTCGGCGGCGCGGTGCATACACTGAACGGCGCGATCGGCGTCGGCCTGCTCATGCATTTCGTGCCGGTCCTGTTCAAACCGCTTCTGGTCGTCGGCGCCGCTTATATGGCCTATATCGGCATTTCGCTGATGCGCAGCTCGATCACCGTCGGCAATGACGGGCCCACGGGGAGCCGTTCGGCCTGGAAAGCCTTTCGCCAGGGGCTTGTGACGTGCCTGATCAATCCGAAGGCCTATCTCTTCATCCTTGCCGTCTATCCGCAATTCCTGAAGCCGGCTTACGGTCCGATCTGGGTGCAGGCGACAATCATGGGGTTGCTGACGGTCGCCACGCAGGCGGCGATCTATGGCGGGCTCGCCATCACCGCCGGCCGCAGCCGGGCGCTGCTGGTCGACAACCCGGGAGCAACCGCCTTTGCCGGGCGCGCGGCCGGGCTGCTTTTGTTTGCGGTTTCGGTGTTCACCGCATGGGAAGGGCTGAGGGCGGCGTGAGCCTAAAAAGGCGCACGCCGCGTTCCTTCCAGCACCCCTCATCCGTCTCGGCGCTGCGCGCTGATCCACCTTCTCCCACAAGGGAGAAGGGCGAGGCATCAGGCGGCGCCCTGGCGGCTGGCGAGCATCTCGCGCTTCACCGACCGGCGCCATTCGACGGCGCCGGCGAGGCCGTGCAGCACCGTCTCGGTGGTCGCCCAGTCGATACAGCCGTCGGTGATGCTCTGGCCGTAGGTGAGCGGCTTGCCGGGCACGACATCCTGCCGGCCGGCGACGAGATTGCTCTCGATCATGACGCCGATGATACGCTCGTCGCCCGCCGCTACCTGCCCCGCCACGTCATGCGTGACCTTGGGCTGGTTCTCCGGCTTCTTGCCGCTGTTGGCGTGGCTGACGTCGATCATCAGCCGCGGCGCGACGCCGATGCGGGCGAGCTCCGCCGCAGCGGCATCGACGCTTGCCGCATCATAGTTCGGCACGACGCCGCCGCGCAGGATGACGTGGCAATCCTCGTTGCCGGTGGTCGCGGCGATCGCGCTGCGGCCGCCCTTGGTCACCGCCATGAAATGATGCGGCTGGGCGGCCGACTTCACCGCTTCGCCGGCGATGCGCAAATTGCCGTCGGTGCCGTTCTTGAAGCCGACCGGGCAGGAGAGACCGGACGCGAGCTCGCGGTGGATCTGGCTTTCGGTCGTGCGCGCGCCGATGGCGCCCCAGGCAACGAGGTCGGCGATGTATTGCGGCGTCGTCATGTCGAGGAACTCGGTCGCCGCCGGCAGGCCGAGATTGTTGACGGCCGACAGCACGTTGCGCGCCATGCGCAAACCCTTGTCGATGTTGAAGCTGCCGTCGAGGTCGGGATCGTTGATCAGGCCCTTCCAGCCGACCGTGGTGCGCGGTTTCTCAAAATAGACGCGCATGACGATCTCGAGCCGGTCCGCCAGGGCCTCGCGCAGCGCCGCCAGACGGCTGGCGTAGTCCACGGCGGCGACCGGATCGTGGATGGAACAAGGGCCGACAATGACTACCAGTCGATCGTCGGCCCCCGTCAGGATGGAATGGATGGCGTTGCGTGAGGCGGCAACGGTGCGCGTCGCCGTCAGCGAGCGCGGTATCTCGCGCATCACGTCGTCCGGCGTGCTCAGGACTTTGAGTTCCTTGACCCGAAGGTCGTCTGTGGTGGTCAACACGGCTTTCTGCTCCTGGTTAGGAGACCTGCCGGCTGAAACGAAAAAGCCGCCAGGTCTGGCGGCTTTTCGGATTTAGATGCTGCAATCTTCAGATCGAGCGCAATCCTCCCGCCGCCAGCGAGCTGTCGTAGTAAAAGTACCAAAACGAGGCGGTCAGGTGGATCATGCGGCTCATATAGTCGAAGCTGGGGCGATTGTCACCTGTCTCATGAAGCTGCTCGCCTGAAACGACGACGGCCTCGCTCGGCATCGCCAATTACCGGTGTCGGCGCCGCCCCTCACCTGCCTGCCGGCATCCTCTCCCCGTTGCAACGGGGAGAGGGACGCTCTCGCCGGCGATTTCGGCAATCGCCAACGTCGCGGCCAGCCCCTTCTCCCCGTCGCTATACGGGGAGAAGGTCCCGGCAGGGGGATGAGGGGCGGCGCCAACGTCCGAATGGATGGGGAACGATCCGCCCAGGGCTATTGGCTAGGCCCTACTCGCCGATCACGCCTGCAATGTTCTGGTCGTAGTCGACCAGCGAACCCGTCATGACGCCGGCCTGCGGGCTCAGCATATAGGTGATCAGCCGGGCGAGCTGCGCCGGCTTGACCAACTGGCCCATTGGCTGCGCGGCCTCGGCCTTTTCCAGCCAGTCGTCCGGCGCGTCGTGCCACTTCTTCTGCACGATCGCCTCGCCTTCGGTGTCCATCCAGCCGGGCAGGACGGCGTTGCAGCGGATGCGGTTCTGCCGGTAGGAACTGGCGACATTCTTGGTCAGCGTCATCAGCGCGCCCTTGCTGGTCGAATAGGGCGTCAGGAAGGACTGGCCGGCATGCGCCGACATCGACAGCACGTTGACGATCGAGCCCGGCGCCTTGCGCTCCAGAAGATGCGCGACGAGACCCTGCATCAGGAAGAAGGGGCCGCGTACATTGGTGTCGAAGATCTGGTCGAAGACCTCTTCGGTGGTTTCGATCAACGATCCTCGCGCCGAGGTGGCGGCGGCGTTGACCAGCGCGTTGAGCGTGCCGAAATGGCTGAGCGCGGTAGCCACTGCGCGCTTGCAATCGCCGACGTTGGCGACGTCGGCACTGATGAAGATGGCGTCGACGCCGCTCTTCTTTAGGGCGGCGACCGCTTTGTCGCCCTTCTCCTGCGAGCGGCCGACCAGCGCCAGCGCGCGGCAGCCCTCGTCAACCAAGGCTTCAGCAACCGCGAAGCCGATGCCCTGCGCTCCGCCGGTGACGATAGCGCGCGTTTCCGAATTGCGGCCGGCCAAACCGTTCATCGCTCTGCTCCTGTAATAGTATCCAAACAGTTCAATCGACGCGGACGGTCTTGCCCGTCTTGGCCGACTGCAAGGCGGCGTCGGCCAGCTTCAGCGCGATCAGCCCGTCCTTGCCGCTCGGCGCCGCCTTCTTGCCCGCGGTTGCCGCGGCAATGAACGCCGCGATCTCGTTGGCATAGGCGTCGATGTAGCGGGTCATGAAGAAGTCATGCAGCGGCGGGCGGGTGTAGCCCTTGTCGTTGGCGAGCTCGATCGACACCGGCCGCTGGTTCTCGGCTGCGACCATGCCTTTCGAGCCGTGCACCTCGATGCGCTGGTCGTAGCCATAGGTGGCGCGGCGCGAGTTGGAGATGACCGCCTGCTTGCCGGACGCGGTTTCCAGGATGACGCTGACCGAGTCGAAATCGCCCGCGTCGCCGATCTTCTTGTCGACCAGCACCGAGGCGTGGGCGCTGACGGCGACCGGCTCCTCGCCGAGCAGGAAGCGCGCCATGTCGAAGTCGTGGATGGTCATGTCGCGGAAAATGCCGCCCGAGCGGGCGATGTAATCGAGCGGCGGGGCGCCCGGATCGCGCGACGTGATGGTGACCATCTCGACATCGCCGATGGCGCCGTCGTCGATCGCCTTGCGGACGGCGGCGAAATGCGGATCGAAGCGGCGGTTGAAGCCGACCATCAGCGTGGCGCCGGCCTTCTCGACCACGGCCAGGCACTGCTCGACGCGCTTGGCGTCGAGATCGATCGGTTTCTCGCAAAAGATCGCCTTGCCTGCCTTGGCGAAGCGCTCGATCAGGTCCGCATGAGTGTCGGTCGGCGTGCAGATGATGACGGCGTCGATGTCCTTGGCCTTCTCGATGGCGTCGATCGTGCGCACCTCGGCGCCGTAAGCGGAGGCGAGCTCCGTCGCCGCTTTCTCGAAGGCGTCGGCTACGGCCACCAGTTTGGCCTGCGGGTTGGAGGCAACGGCGCGGGCATGCACCTTGCCGATGCGGCCGGCGCCGAGGAGAGCGAAGCGGAGAGTCATGGAATGTCCTTCGAGGGTGGTTTTTAAAGGCATGTCCGCGCCTCTTGGCACGGACGATTTGGTGATCCCGTCGTGGCGCCCCTGTCAGGCGGCCTGAAGCTCCGCCTGTCCGGTCTTGGCGCCGGTGATATAGGCGACGATGTCGTTGCCGTCGGTGTCCTGCTTGCGCAAATTGGCGACGATGCGGCCGCGGCGGAAGACGACGATGCGGTCGACCAGGTCGAACACCTGGCGCATGTTGTGGCTGATCAGGATCAGCGGCTCGCCATTGGCCTTCAGCGTGCGGATGATATTTTCGACCTGCGCGGTCTCCTGCACGCCAAGCGCCGCCGTCGGCTCGTCCATGATGATCAGCTTGGAGGCGAAGGTCGCGGTGCGGGCGATCGCCACGCACTGACGCTGGCCGCCCGACATGTGTCGGATGGTGCTGGAGAGGTTCGGGATCTTCACCGCCGTGCGCACCAGCGCCGCCTCGGTCGCCTTGCGCATCGCCTTGCGGTCGAGGATCGAGAAGGGGCCGAGGTTGAACAGCACCTTCTCGCGGCCGAGGAACAGGTTCGACGGCACGTCGAGGTCGTCGGCCAAAGCGAGGTTCTGGAACACCGTCTCGATGCCGGCCTCGCGCGCCTCGATCGGGCCGGCGAAGTTCACTTCCTTGCCGTCGAACCAGATCTTGCCGTCGGTGCGCTGCTCGACGCCGGTGATCTGGCGCACGAAGGTCGACTTGCCGGCGCCGTTGTCGCCCATGATGGCGACATGCTCGCCCTTGCGCAGCTCGAAATTCGCCTCCTGCAGCGCGTGCACGCCGCCATAGTGCTTGGTGAGGTTTTCGGTCTTCAGAACGATGTCGGACATGGTCAAGCTCCTATCGCCCGGCGGCGCTGGCGCCATTGATCGAGAACGACTGCGCCGACGATGATCACGCCCTTGACCATCTCCTGGTAGTAGGCGTCGAGGCGCAGGAAGGTGAAGCCGGAGATGATGACGCCGAAGATCAGCGAGCCGATCACGGTGCCGATGATGGACCCGCGGCCGCCCGACAGCGAGACGCCGCCGATGACCGCCATGGCGATCGCGTCGAGTTCGTACATCACGCCCATACCGGCCTGGGCGGTGAGGTTCTTGGAGGAGAGCACCACCGCGGCGATCGAGGCGAGGATGCCCGCAATCACATAGACCAGCACCTTGTGGTTGGCGATCTTGATGCCGGACATGCGCGCGGCGTCCTCGTTGGAGCCGATGGCATAGCAGTGCTTGCCGTATCTGGTATAGCTCAGGATAAGCTGGAACAGGATCGCCAGCGAAATGAAGATGATGACCGGCATCAGCCCCTTGCCGATGGCGGCGAAGCTGTCGGTCGGGAACGAGATCGGCTGGCCCTTCGACCACCATTTGGCGATGCCGCGCGCCGTGACCATCATGCCGAGCGTGGCGATGAAGGGCGGAATGCGGGTGAAGGCGATCAGGGATCCGTTGATCAGGCCGGCAATCAGGCCGCAGCCGACCGCGACCAGCAGCGGCACGATGACCGGCAAGTCGGTCCAGCCATAGGCGATGAACATGGCCTTGGGGTTGGGATTGCCGTTGACGGTCGCAACCTGCGCGAAACTCATGGCGATCATGGCGGTGGCGCCGACGATCGAGCCCGATGACAGGTCGATGCCGCCGCAGATGATGACCTGCGTGACGCCGATGGCGATGATGCCGACGATCGACACCTGCAGGATGATGATCTGCAGGCGCTGCTCGTTGAAGATCGCGTCGACGTTCTCGCGGGTGTTGAACAGGAAACTGTCGCCGAGGAAGACGCGGCCGATAAGCTCGAACGCGCCGACCAGAATGACCAGCGCCAGGAACACGTTGAACTCGGCAGGCCAGGGGCGCTTCTTGGCGTCATAGCTCAACCCGCCAATGCCATGCGATGTCTGTGACACGTCTTCTTCCTCCGAATGACCGCGCCCGTTCTCCCGCCCGGTGGGTGGGAGAAGGAAGGGAGCGGCGCCGCTTGTCAGCAGCCGATTTCAGCCAGTCCGATGCGTCGGAGCGCCGCTCCTGGGTTTGTCTTCACGCAATTCCGTACGGAAACCTTTTCCTGGAATTGCGCTGGCGCAGCCTCAGTTCTTCTTCAGGAACTTGTCGATGTTCGCCGGCGTGACGAGCTGGAACGGGATATAGACCTTGTGTTCCACCTTCTCGCCCTTGGCGAGCTTCAGCGCCGCGTCGAGGGCGCCGGCACCCTGGCCGGCCGCGTCCTGGAAGACCGATACGTCGAGATCGCCCGCCTGCATCGCGGCCAGCGCGTCCTGCGTGGCGTCGACGCCGCCGACCACGACCGACTTCATGTCGATGTTGGCGGCCTTCATCGCCTGGATGGCGCCGATGGCGCTCTCGTCGTTGTTGGCGATGACGCCGTCGAACGGCTTACCGGACGACAGCCAGTTGGTCATCAGGTTCTGCGCCTCGTCACGCTTCCAGTTCGAGGTCTGCTTGTCGATGATCTTGATGAAGTTGCAGTCCGGCGTGGCGATCACTTCATCGATATCCTTGGTGCGCTGCACCGCGGCCTGGTTGGAAAGCTCGCCCATAATGACATAGACATTGGCTTCCTTCTTGCCGGCTTCCTTGAACAGGCGGCAGGCTTCCTTGGTCTCGAGCGTGCCGGATTCAGCCTCGTTCGAAGCGACGAAGGCCTGGTTGTCGGGCAGCGCATCGACATTGACCGGTTCGCGGTTGACATAGACCAGCGGGATCTTGGCCGCGGCGGCCGCGTCCGACATCGCCTGCGTGGCCGAAGTGTCGACCGGGTTGACGATGATGGCGTCGACGCCCGAAGCGGCGAAGTTCTTGATCTGGTCGAGCTGCTTGGCGACGTCGTTCTGCGCGTCCTCGACCTGCAGCTGGACGCCATCCATGCCCTTGGCCTGCGCGATCATGCCGTTGCGCAGCACGGTCAGGAAGTTGTCGTCGAAAAGAGCCATCGAAACGCCGATCTTGGCGGCGAAGGCGGACGAACTCATCAGCGCCGATAGCGCGACGCCCAAAAGCAGTTTCTTCATTTTATTTCTCCTCCACTTGGTGTCCGGCTGCACCGATTGAACCGGAATCCCCGATCTCTCCGGGGAATCTCTCCCTGCGTCCATTCCGACGGCGTTTTCACTGCGCAGTGGAACGCCTGATCCTCTGTTTGAAACAGATGTTCCGGAACGAAAGAACCAAAATGCCTAGTTGGTGAAATATTTATTCCATTTCGCCTGGAGTCGTCAAGGGCGATTCGGAATGAAGGCTCCGGATTTTCATTCCCGCACGGCGCCAGGCGGAGGCTCGGCCCGAGGATCGCCGGCCTTGGACCGGATTTTGCCGCCTGTTAGAACCGTGACAAAATCTTATCAGCCTGATGGATTACATCACCAACCCGGAGGACGCGGCTCAGATGTTCTCGGGCAGATAGATGTCGAAGGGCAGGAAAGTCTGCCCCGGCGCATTGGCGGCGCCGCTCTCGATGGCATGCGCCATCAGTCCGACAAGCTCGCGGCACAGCGCCGCCAGAGGCGTCGAGATCACCATGGTGAGGATGTTGTCGGCAAGGGCTGCGCGCGATTCGGCATTGATCTCGTTGCAGATGACCACCGGCATGCTTGCCGGCTTCGCCGTCCTCAGTGCCGAGACCGCGCCTTCCATGCCGCCGCCGGCGACGTAGCAGCCGGCAAGATCCGGATGCCGGGCCAGAAGGTCGAGCATCGCGTCATGCGTCACCTGGTTGGCTTCCAGATTGACCAGCGTCTCCAGCACCGTGAAGTCCGGCGCGTGTTCGCGGAAATAGGAGCGGAAGCCGATCTCGCGCAATTCATGGCCGTGGAAACGGTGGCTGCCGACGAAGAGCGCGACCTTGCCGGGCTTCTTCGCCGCCTTGGCGATCATCCAGGCCGCCGTGCGCCCGACCTTGCGGTTGTCGAGCCCGACATAGCCCTCGCGGATGCCGGCGGCGAAGTCGGACAGCAGCGAGAAGACCGGCTGCCCCCTCGCCTTCAACGCCTCGACCACCGCCGTCAGCGTCGGATGGTCCGGACCGACGACGGCGATGGCTCTCGATTTCGCCGCCAGCCTGCGCATCTGGCCGGCAATCTCGTCGGGCGCCAGCGAGCCGGCGAAATCGATGGTCGCGACACCACGGAAGCGTTGCGACTGCGAGACCGCCAGTTCGAGCTCCCGCGCGAAATCGCCGTAGAAGACATCGTTGCCCCTCAGGAGCAGGAAGCCGAGGCGGTATTCCGGCATTTCCTGGCGCATGCGCCGCTTGATCAAGCCGGCGGCGTGATAGCCGATATCGGTCGCGGCCTCGTAGACGCGGCGGGCGGTTTCCTCGCGCACCGGCAAGCGATTGTTCAGCACTCTGTCGACGGTGGCGACGCTGACGCCGGAAACGCGCGCGAGATCGGTGATGGTCGGCCGCCTTGCCATGATCGCTCCTTCTCTGACCGATTCAGAATAACTCATCTTGATAGGAAATGATAGAAACTATCTTTGTGATGTTGAGACTATCATGCCTTGGCGCTATGGTGAAGTCGAAGCCAGCCATGCGCGAACCCGGCACCGCAGAGAGCCATTCGCCACGTGCTGATGGAGGAACCCGAAATGACGGCAATCACGTCTCCGGCGCTGTCCGGACGCGACTACAGCCTGACCGGCCGCGATGCCAAGCGCGCGGTCGAGAAGGGGCTTTCGGCGGCCGAGTGGTACCACACCGAGATCCCGCGCAAGCAGATGAAGGAGCTGATGCAGCGCTCCGACCAGCCGGCGATCCACGACACCGTCATCTGGCTCGGCGTGCTGATCCTCAGCGGCGCGGGCGGGGCCTGGTTCTGGGGCACGTGGTGGTGCGTGCCGTTCTTCTTCGTCTATGGCACGCTCTACGGTTCCTCGACGGATTCCCGCTGGCACGAATGCGGCCACGGCACCGCCTTCCGCACCCAGTGGATGAACGACGCCGTCTACCAGATCGCCTGCTTCATGATCATGCGCAATCCGGTGACCTGGCGCTGGAGCCATACGCGCCACCACACCGACACCATCATCGTCGGCCGCGACCCGGAGATCGCCGTCATGCGGCCGCCGGACCTTTTGCGCCTGGTCCTGAACTTCTTCGGCATTCTCGACGTCTGGCACGCGATGACCGACATGGTGCGCAACGCCGCCGGCGTCATCAGCGCCTCGGAAAAGACCTTCATTCCGGAACAAGAACAGCCGAAGGCCATCCGCGCCGCCCGCATTTGGCTCGCCATCTATGTCGCCACCATCGCGCTGGCGCTCTATCTTCATTCATGGCTGCCGCTGATGCTCGTCGGCCTGCCCCGCCTCTATGGCGCCTGGCACCATGTGATGACGGGACTGCTGCAGCATGGCGGTCTCGCCGAGAATGTCATCGACCACCGCCTGAACAGCCGCACCGTCTACATGAACCCGGTCAGCCGGTTCATCTACTGGAACATGAACTACCATGTGGAGCACCACATGTTCCCGATGGTGCCCTATCACGCGCTGCCCAAGCTGCACGAGCTGATCAAGCACGACCTGCCGGCGCCGACGCCGTCGATCCTGGCCGGTTATCGCGAGATGATCCCCGCCTTCCTGCGCCAGTTGCGCAACGAGGATTATTTCATCAAGCGCGAGCTGCCGCCGACGGCGAAGCCCTATCGGGAAGAGCTGCACAACGACAATCCGGCGGCGACCGCGGCCGAATGACCGGTGCCGACGCAAGCCGGCTATCAAATCTTCGCTGGAGGACGACATGAGCGACTGGGTCGAGGCCTGCGCGGCCGGAGACATCGACGAAGAGGATGTGATGCGGTTCGATCATGCCGGCCGTACCTACGCGGTCTATCGCAGCCCGGACGACGAGTATTTCGCGACCGACGGCCTCTGTTCGCACGAGAAGGTGCATCTCGCCGACGGGCTGGTGATGGACGACATCATCGAATGCCCGAAGCACAATGGCCGCTTCAACTACAAGACCGGCGACGCGCGCGGCGCGCCGGTGTGCGTCAACCTCAAGACCTATCCGGTCAAGGTCGACGGGGGCAAAGTCCTCATTCAGGTCGGGTGACGGCGATGGCGGGAGGAATGGTCATCATCGGCGCCGGCGAATGCGGCGGGCGCGCCGCGCTCGCCCTGCGCGACCTCGGTTTCGAAGGGCCGGTGACGCTGGTCGGCGACGAGCCGCATCTGCCCTATGAGCGGCCGCCGCTGTCGAAGGAGGCGATGACCGGCGAGGCGCCGGTCATCAAGGCGATCGCCAGCGACGAGCTTCTGGCCGAGCGCTCGATCCGTCACATCCATTCCGTCCGGGCCGTGGCAATCGACCGCGCCGCGCTTGTCGTGCTGCTCTCGGACGGCTCTTCGCTTCCCTACGACAAGCTGCTGCTCGCCACCGGGTCCGTGCCGCGCAAGCTGCCGATGCCGGGCCTGGGCGGACGCTGCGTCTATCTAAGGACCTTCAACGACGCGCTCGCGATCCGCGCCCATCTCAGCGCGGGAAATCGCGTCGCCATCATCGGTGGCGGCTTCATCGGCCTCGAGCTTGCCGCCTCGGCGCGCAAGCTCGGCGCCACCGTCACGGTGCTCGAAGCGCAGCCGCGCATCCTGATGCGCGGCGTACCTAGCGAGATCGCCGAAATCATCCACAAGACGCACGAGGCCGAGGGTGTGAAGGTCCTCACCGGTCAAGGCATCACGGCCATTGCCGATAATGGCGCCGAGGTTCGCATCGCGCTTGCAGACGGGCAGGAGGTTGTCGCCGATCTCGCGGTGATCGGCATCGGCGCCGTGCCGGTGACGGCGCTCGCCGCCGAAGCGGGACTGGCGATCGACAACGGCATCGCGGTCGACGACACGCTGCGCAGCGAGGATCCGGATATCTTCGCCGCAGGCGACTGCTGCTCATTTCCGCTCGCCGTCTATGGCGGGCGGCGCGTGCGGCTGGAAGCCTGGCGCAATGCGCAGGAACAGGGCGCTTTAGCCGCGAAGAACATGCTGGGCGCCAACGAGGCGCATGCCGCGGTGCCATGGTTCTGGTCGGATCAGTACGGGCTCACGCTGCAGATCGCCGGGCTTTCGGACGAAGGCAAAAGCACCGTCCGACGCGACCTCGATGACGGCGCCTTCATCCTGTTCCACCTGGCGGAAGACGGCAGGCTGGTCGCCGCCAGCGGCATCGGTCCCGGCAATGCCGTGGCGCGCGATATCCGCCTGGCGGAGATGTTGATCGCGAAGGGGGCAAGCCCGGCGCCGGAGGCGCTCGGCTCGCAAACGGTCAAGCTGAAGTCGCTGCTGGCGGCGTAGTCCACCTCTCCAACCGGCATTGAGGGATCTAGCGATATGGCACGCAGCAGACCGACCGTCGCCGATTTGCAGTCGATGAAGGGCAAGCGCCAGCTTTCGAAGCTGCGCGTCTTTTCGCTGGAGGAGGCCGAGGCCGCCGAGCGCGCCGGCATCGACCTCATCTCGGTTCCCTATGATGTGATGCTCGATCCGCGATTTCGCGACGCAGCGCCCACCTGCTTCGCCATTCCCGGCGACGAACGCATAAAGCTGGGCGCCACCACAAACGAGATCCTGCGCATGGCGGTGAAGCTGCGCGCGGCCAGCGCCGACGCCATGTATTGCTCGGCCAGCCTGCAGACCATCCGCCGCCTGCGCGACGAGTACATTCCGGTCTGCGGCCATGTCGGCCTGATCCCCGCGCATGCGACCTGGACGGGCGGCTTCAAGGCGGTCGGCAAGACGGCCGAAAGCGCTGCCTTCGTGTGGAAGCAGGTCAAGGACCTCGAAGCGGCCGGCGCCTTCGCCGCCGAGATCGAGGTGGTGCCGGCCGGCGTCGCAAGCGCCATCTCGCGGCGCACGCCGCTGATCATGATCTCGATGGGCGCGGGCGCCGGCTGCGACGCGCAATATCTGTTCTCGGAAGACGTGCTCGGGAGCAATCGCGGCCGCTATCCGCGCCACGCCAAGCGCTACCGCGACTTCGCGGCGGAATTCGATCGCCTGCAGAACGAGCGCATCGCCGCCTTCCGCGAATATGCCGAAGACATCCAGTCCGGCGCCTATCCGGAGCCGCGCCACACGGTCGAGGCTGACCCGGAGGAATTGCGCAAGTTCGAGGCGTTTTTGGCCTCGGAAGGTAACTGAACCCTCCTGAATTCAGCGCTAGAACAGCGCCTTCAGCTCGTCCAGCTTGTCGTTGACCAGCCAGCCGTAATAGTTCTCCTCGGGCAGCTTTTCCGGCTCGCCCGCGGCGCGGCGCTTCTCGTTCTCCTCCTTCAGCGCATAGGCGCGCTGCTCGGGATTGCCGACATTGTAGAGCGTGGCGGTCAGGCCCGGATTGTGCGAGATGTCGAAGCCGGCGATGGTTCTGTAGGCGTCGATCGACTTCCTGATGGTCGCAGCGACGTAAGGCAGCGTGAGGTCCGGATCCATGATGGTCTTGTAGACGGTGTTCGGATCGTTGACGTCGAGCTCGGGCAGGCCGGAGACCTTGTGCACGAGGTCGCTCATCTGCAGGGCCGTCAGCGGGTTGAGCTGGCCGAGGCCGAAGGTCTGGCCGGCATAGTAGGGCTGGAAGAAGGTGGCGCCGAAGCGGTCGTTGGGGAAGCTTGTCCCGTCGACCGTCTTGCCGCGGAAGGAATGGTTCCAGACCTGCTCGCGACATTCCCAAAGGTCATAGCTGTCGCTGATGCCGGCGCATTTCTTGAACTCCGGCCGCTGGACGAAATCGCTGACGTCCTCGCCTTCATAGGCGAAGGTGAGCTTGCTCGACAGATAAGACATCGCCTTGACGTAGTACGTCTGCAGCCGGTCGTAGGCATCGACATTGTAGGTGTGCTCGCCGACGATGGCGCCGACGATATGCATCGGATCGATGCCGTAGGCCGCCGCCGCCTTCCTGATCTTGGCGCGCAGCTCGGCATCGTTCTGCAACAGCGCATAGACCTTGCGGTACTTGGCCTGGAAGGTGGTGCTGGTGGCCTGGGTGCGCCGGCTGGAGGCGCCGGGAATATCAGGCTGCACGCCGTTGCGGTTGCCCGGCGGCACCATGGTCGCCGCGTTGGCGGTTGCCACCGCCGCCGCCAATGCCAGGCCGAGGAAGATAAGTACGCGTTTCTTCATGCGCCGCCGCCCTGGAGCGGCCCAGCTACCGCCGGTCCACCCCAACTATTTGTTTTTATGCAATTTCGGATGGAAAACCGCTGCGCACTTTTCCTGAAATTGCTTTCGGAATCGGCGGCAACCTAGGTAAAGCGGCCGGGAGAGTCGAGACAAGGCAAGCTGCCGCCGGAACGAAAGGTGGCCAGATGGTACCATCTGGCCACACATCGCCAAGCTTCGCGGTTAGAGGATGAACCGCGACAGATCGGTGTTGCGCGACAGGTCGCCGACATGTTTCTGCACATAGCCGGCGTCGATGGTGACCGCCGTGCCGTGGCGGTCCGGCGCATCGTAGGAAATCTCGTCCAGGACGCGCTCCATCACCGTCTGCAGGCGTCTGGCGCCGATGTTCTCGACACTGGCGTTGAGCTCGACGGCAATGCCGGCCAGCGAATCGATGGCATCGTCGGTGAAGACGAGATCGACGCCTTCGGTCTTCATCAGCGCGATGTACTGCTTGATGAGGCTGGCCTCAGTCTCGGTGAGGATGCGGACGAAGTCCTCCTTCTCCAGCGCGCGCAGCTCGACGCGGATCGGCAGGCGACCCTGCAGCTCCGGCAGCAGGTCCGAGGGCTTGGAGACATGGAACGCGCCCGAGGCGATGAACAGGATATGATCCGTCTTGATCGGCCCGTATTTGGTCGCAACCGTCGTGCCTTCGACCAGCGGCAGCAGATCGCGCTGCACGCCTTCACGTGAAACGCCGGCGCCGACGCCGCCCTCGCGCGAGGCGATCTTGTCGATCTCGTCGATGAAGACTATGCCGTCATTCTCGGCCGATTCCAGCGCCCGGCGCACCACCTCGTCCTGGTCGAGCAGCTTGTCGGACTCGTCATTGACCAGCAGCGAATAGGAGTCGCGCACCGTCGTCTTGCGCATCTTGGTCCTGCGGCCGCCCATCGCCTTCGACAGCATGTCGTTGATGTTGAGCACGCCGATATTGCCGCCCGGCATGCCGGGAATCTCGAAGCCCGGCATGCCGCCGGTGCCGGTGTCGGCCACCTCGATCTCGATCTCCTTGTCGTCGAGCTCGCCGTCGCGCAGTTTCTTGCGGAAGCTGTCGCGCGTGGTCGGGCTCGCCGTCTTGCCGACAAGCGCCTCCAGCACGCGCTCCTCGGCGTTGACCTGGGCGCGCGCGCTGACGTCCTCGCGCATCTTCTCGCGCGTCAGGCCGATGGCGACCTCGACGAGGTCGCGCACGATCTGCTCGACGTCGCGGCCGACATAGCCGACCTCGGTGAACTTGGTGGCCTCGACCTTGACGAAGGGCGCGCCGGCGAGGCGCGCCAGGCGGCGCGAGATCTCGGTCTTGCCGACGCCGGTCGGGCCGATCATCAGGATGTTCTTCGGCATCACCTCTTCGCGCATCTGGCCTTCGAGCTGCTGGCGGCGCCAGCGGTTACGCAAGGCAATGGCCACGGCGCGCTTGGCGTCCTTCTGGCCGATGATGAAGCGGTCGAGTTCCGAAACGATTTCGCGGGGAGAGAAGGTGCTCATACTACTCAAATTCCACTTTGCCACTGCTTGATGGACTCGAACGGATGCAGCAGCATGATCACGTTGAGCGTCAGATTGTCCCGGATGATGTAGCCCGTGCCGAACTCGAAAATGAGCGCCAGGGCCACGATCACCCATATAGGAAGCTTTCGCGCCATCACAAATCCCAACACCATGAACAGCGTGTCGGACACCGAGTTGATGACGCTGTCGCCGTAATAGTTGAGCGAGATGGTGCCGGAGCGGTAGCGGTCAATGATGAAGGGGCTATTTTCCAAAATCTCCCAGCCGCCTTCGATGAGGACGGCAAAGGCCAGCCTGAGCCCGACCGGCGAGCGCGGGAACAGGAACCAGGCCAGCGCGTAGAACAGGAAGCCGTGGATTATGTGCGAAAAGGTATACCAGTCGGTGATGTGCTGTGAATTCTCCGAGCTGTTCACCACGCCGTGCCAGAGCTTGACATAGCCGCAGGTGCAGATCGGCGGGTGACCCATGCCATAGAGAACGCCGGCTTGGAAAATCACCAGAGCGAGCACGAGCAGAAGGCCCATGCGCCACGAGTCTTCATAGGCGGAAAGCGTCTTGTCTTGCCCCGATGCGGTCATGCGGTCAGTCCCCCTCCTCCGTGTCGGTCTCGGCCGCATCGACGGCCATCAGCACGACGTCCCCATATTCCGATTGTCTGCGGCCGATGGCCCTGAAGCCGGCCTTCTCATAGGCGCGAATGGCGCGGCCATTGTCCGGATGCGGAT
>NZ_RZSC01000149.1:0-10309 GCF_003998155.1 Mesorhizobium sp. M1E.F.Ca.ET.063.01.1.1 | reverse complement strand
GCCTCACCCCGCCGATCTTCACGTCGGCAGGCAGATAGCGATGGTTCGCGTGCAGTCGGACGTATCGCAAGGTCAGCTTGCTCGATCGATAGGCATCAGCTTTCAACAGCTCCAAAAATACGAGAATGCAAGGAATCGCGTGAGTGCGTCCATGATCTACGAGATTGGCAGGTCGCTGGGTGTCCCCGTCAGCCGCTTCTTCGAAGGCCTTCCGCAGAATGATGAGATCGGCCGTGAGGCTTCACATCTGCCGGTCGATGAGCGCATTGAATTCATTGCCAGCGCAGAAGGTCGCCACCTGATCGAGCGACTTATTCAGCTACCTCCGCGGGTGCGAGCCCGTGTTTCTGCACTGATCGCCGCAATCGGAGAAGAATTGACCCTCCCTCGATACGATGAAGGACAAGAAGACGGCCGGCGAACTGGCGCCGGTTGAAACAAGCTGGCTTGACGACCGGTTTGGGACATGGGTTCGAACACGCCGGTCCCCATGCATTTTGCGCCTAATGTCGGCCGTAGCGATCAGCCTCGTCTTAGCTGCGAGCGCACCTGATCCCGACCAACCAGATCGTTCTCGCACAATTACCGCACACTGCCGTGCAGCGTCCGCGCGAACATGATGCCGCGCGACCGTCGCAATTCCGCGCGCTTGACTGCATGCAGAAGCTGCAGGATCGGAAACCCTTCGTCGAAGTAAACGTGCAACAGGTCTGGCTTCGGCTCGTCGAACCGCGCTCTCGCGAGACTGAGCACTTCTTCGGGTGGAAATCGCTCGTCGATCGCATAGCACCGTGCGCTCACCTGTTGGCACCGGATCTGTGGCTTCCATAGATAAGTACTGTCACCGGAAAGATGAATCTTGTGACCGCTTCAGCGCCCTTCAAAAGGTAGGACATCTCTGAACGACGCAAAGAAATGCCCGCTCGGTTAGGATTGTGACTCATCCGCGTTGCCGACATGCAACAGTTCAAGTCAAACTGATCGCAATGCTTTCTCTCTCCGGCTTCCAAAAGATTGACGCTGGCTGAAGCCGTACCTAGGCTCTCAATAGCCGGGATTAGTTTGGATATCTGCCTAGTATCTTCAAAGTTGAGGACGCAGCATGGTTGCGCTCGGCAGTGGCGAAGCCGCAGGCGAGCCGGAGCCGGCCGGAGGTGGACCGGCGGAGGGCGCGCCAGCTCCCAGCTATTCGATGTCGGCCGGGTTGGTGGCACGGCTGAGGGCGTTAGATGTTGCGCTCGCAGTTACCTCTTACCAGTCAAGTTTGATCTACCTTATCGGCCGCAATCCGAAGACGGCTGGGCTCAACGTCCACCAAACGCCGATCGTGCGGCCGATGGGACTGGCCCAAGTATCCGACGAGGGCTTGATGCTCGCGGCGGGTTTTCATCTCGTGCGCTTTGTCAACACGCTGGAACCACACCAGCGCGCCAACGGGATCTTCGACGCCTGCTACGTGCCGCGCACCGTGCACATCACTGGCGAACTCGACGCCCATGATATCGGGGTCGACGTGGCCGGCCGGCCTGTTTTCGTCAACACCCGCTTCAACTGCCTTGCCACACTGTCGAGCCAGTACAGCTTCGAGGAAGTGTGGCGACCGCCCTTCATCTCGGCGCTGGTGGATGAGGACCGCTGCCATCTGAACGGGCTGGCGATGCATGACGGCGGGCCGGCCTACGCGACGTCCATCAGCCGATCCAACACTATCGACGGGTGGCGCGATCGGCGCGCCGACGGGGGCGTCGTGATCGATGTCAGGACCGGCATGGTCGTGTGTGAAGGCCTCTCCATGCCACATTCGCCGCGTCTTCACCGCGGCGCGCTGTGGCTGCTCAATTCCGGCACGGGCGAGCTCGGCTTCGTGGAACTGCCGAACAACGGAGGTATGGGCCGCTTCCAGCCGGTGGTGTTCTGCCCGGGGTTCCTGCGCGGCCTGGCATTTTGCGGCCGCTATGCCTTCGTCGGGCTTTCCAAGCCGCGCTACAAGCGTTTCGAGGGGCTGGCGCTGGATGCCCGCCTGGCGGCCGCCGATTCGGAGCCGTGGTGCGGCATACAAGTCATCGACCTAGAAAAGGGAAACTGCGTCGACTGGTTCCGCATCGACGGTCAGGTGGCTGAACTCTACGACCTCGCCGTGATGCCCGGCGTCGCCTGCCCGATGGCGGTGAGCCCAGGCTCCCCCGAGGCCGCGGTCGTCGTCAGCCATGTGCCAAGCGGCGCGCGATCGCATTTGCCACCGAACCATTCAGTTGCTGAGGCTGTCGTGCTTGGCTCGGCGACCGAATGATCACGGCTGCCACGAGAGGGACTAATATGAGGCAGGGGGCCATACGGGGAGTGAGGAACGCGCCGGGCCTCGGCCTGCGTAGCCGCCTGGTGCTTGGCACCGCGCTCGCGACGAGTGCGTTCGTGGGCGGCTATCGCGGCTATCTGCGCCGCGCCTTCGCGGACTGCGCCGGCGCCGGCGGCACCTACACCTGCAGCGGCGTGACGACGCAGACGCAGACACTGCCGGTCTCGCCGCCCCCCGGTGTGCTCACCGTGACGACAGACCCTGGCTTCAGCATCGACACGACCGGTACCGGCGGCAACGCCTTCACTCTGACCGGCAATGGTGGACTGGCGTTCACTGACTACAACCTGTCCACCATCACCGGCTACCTCAATGGCATCAGCGCCGATAACTCCGGTGGCGGCGCACTGTCGATCACCGTCACCGGCACAGTGACGGGGACGAATCTGACGGCTCCCTACACCGACGGCATCGGCATCATCGCCCGTAACTTTGGCACCGACCTGACGATCAACGCGGTGGATGTCAGCGGTGTGGGAGACGGCATTACCGCCCGCAACTATGGCAGCGGCGCGCTATCGATCAACGCCACCGGCGCCGTGACAAGCGCGGGCTATACCGGCATTTACGCTCTCAACGAAGCTGGCACCGGTCTGACGGTCAAGGCTGTGGATGTGAGCGGTGAGGTCGGCATCACTGCCCGCAACTATGGGACCGATGCACTGTCGATCACCACCACCGGGACAGTGACGGGGACGGACACTACCGGCATCTATGCCAGGAATAGCGGAACCGACCTGACGATCGACGCCGCGGACGTCACCGGTGCAGTTGTCGGCATCACCGCCCGTCAATACGGCAGCGGCGCGCTTTCGATAACGACGACCGGCACGGTAACGGGAACCGCCGGAGTCGGCATCTTCGCCACCGACGAGGCCGGCACCGATCTGAACATCAACGCGGCTGCCGTGACCGGTGCGGACTACGGCATCTACGCCGTGCAGCATGGCACCGGCGCGCTGTCGATCACTGCTACTGGAACTGTGACCGGGACGAATATCGCCGGCATCTACGCAAAAAACTATGGCACCGATCTAACAATTAACGCGGCCGATGTGAACGGGTCCGCCGGCATCGTCGCGCGTCAAAGCGCCAGCGGGGCATTGTCGATCACCGCTATCGGCACAGTGACGGGCAATGGCGGCGCCGGAATTGTCGCTAACAACGAATCGGAAGCCGCCAGTTCGGCCACCACAGTGAACGTGGCAAGCGGCGCGACGGTGAACGGGACCACTGCCGGCGTCGCACTCGTCTCCGACAGCGGCCGTACAGCGAGCGTGGTGAATGCTGGTTCGATCCAGGGTGCGACGGGTATCATCGCGAGCACGGCTGGCCCGGTCACGATAACGAATACAGGCTCCATCACCGGCACTGGCGGCACCGCAATTGATCTTACCGGCACGAGCGGCGCCAACACCGTAAATCAGCAAGGGGGCGTCATCAGCGGCAATGTGAGCGGGGGTGGTGGCGGCGATGCCATCAGCGTCAGTGGCGGCACGATCACCGGCAATGTCACCGGCGGCGGGGGTGCCGATAGGGTCACCGTATCGCGGGGCACAATCGCTGGAGGCATCGACGCTGAATCGGTGAGCCTGACAGGCGGCACGATCGGCGGCGACATCACAGGCCTTGGTCCCGATACGTTGATCATCAACGGCTCGGCCGTGCCGCTGGTGCTGCGCAACGGCATCGTCTTCAGCGGCACGAATGCCAACGCCTTCATCACCAACGAGGATCTGGCGCAAGGCGGAGCGTTCACCCAGGTCTTCACTGGCTTCACCAGTGTCACGTCTGACAACTCGACGCTCGGCTTCGGCACCGGCGCGATCGGGATCGGAACGCTGACGCTGGTAAACGGCTCGATGCTCTACATCAACGGCAACGTCAACATGCCGGGCGGCACGGCCAATGTGACCGGCTCCACGATCCAGATGATCGATGGCGCCACCGATGACGTCTTCACGCTCGGCGGGATCGCGCTCAATGGCGCCACTCTCGGCTTCGACGTGAACCAGCAGACCTTGCAGGCGGACCAGATCGTCGCTGGAACCTTCTCGGCGCTGGGCACCAACACGATCCTGGTCAATATTCTGGGCGCCCCGCAATTCTCACAGCCGACGCAAATCCAGATCATCCAGACAGGCAGCCCCATCACCGGGAATTTCGTGATTGTGGGCGTGCCCGGCACACAGAGCGCGCTCTTCAACTATCAACTGATCTTCGGACCAGGCGGCGGACTGTTCGTCGTGGCGACACCCGACAATGTCGGGGTTGCCCTTGCAGCGCAGAACGCCGTCGATGTCGGGGCCACGAACGTCATGATCGACGCGCTCTACGGCATCAACAACGATGCGATCATGCATGATCTCGGACTTGCGAATGGCGCTGCAGTCGCGAGCCTCTCGGACACGCTGGACGTCTTTGCATCCGGCCAGTTCACGCATACCGAGCATGACGGGTTCGATGTCAATTTCGGTGGCATCAACGGCGTCGGCCCAAGCTTCGGCCTCGACGAGTTCTCGGCCGCGATCAGCCTCGATTTCAACGCGGCCAAGGCATTCGACTTCGACAAGCAGTATGGGCTGAACCTCGGCATATTCGGCGGCTATGCGTCGGCCGACGTCGATATCGGCGGGTTCCAGACCTTCACCTCCAGCGGCGAGGCTAAGAACCGTAGCGGCATGTTCGGCGCTTATGGGCTGTTCCGCCAGAACCTCACCTATGCGCTGGTCTCGGCGATCGCCTTCCTCGGCCAGACCGACATCACCAACGACATCCTCGGCACCACCGGAGACTACGACACCGAAGGCTACGGCGTGACGGCCTCGGCCGGCCACATCTTCGTGCTGGACGACAAACTTCGCTTCGACCTGCGCGGCGGCATTCTTGGCGTGACCTTCACGGGCGGCGACTACACCGACAGCGGCGGCAACCAGTTCGGCGAAAGCCGCATCTCGTTCGGCGCGCTGAAGCTGGAGCCGGGCATCTATGCCGACTACGCGCTGGAAAACGGCATGACGCTCAGCCCTTATGCCCGTATCGAACTGCAGCAGCGCTTCGGCTATTCCAACAAGGCAAGCATCGACGGCGGCGAGGTGAATTTCGACGATGCGGATTTCTCCGCCGCGGCCTATGGCGGCTTCAACCTGAAAATGTCCGAGCGCTCGACGCTCTCCAGCGAAATCCGTGGCAAGTGGTCGGCCGACAGCACCACGATTGCCGGAAAGCTTGGGCTCAAAGTGGCTTTCTGAGGTTCGCCGATGAACCAAGCCGCCATCTTGAGGGCACAGCGCTGGTTTCCCGCTATACAACGCTAATGGAGAACAAATCGCGAAGAGTGTGCGGAAACAGAAGCAGGAAGTGCGCGAGAATCTCGCGACAGGGATGAGTATTCGGCAATCGCCAGAAAGTTTGCGACAAGCCGGCACCATCATGACCATGCGAGACGAAGGTTCACGGTCCGTTCGATCTCTAGCGTAGCGCATGATTGATCTGCTCTTGTTCCGCCCCCTTTTAATCGTCCGGCAAAGGTCCCCGACGGCGGGCGTCTCAGTAGAGATCGATCCGTCTTATCGCGGCACGGTCACGGGTAGGGGGTCAAGCAGATTGATCAAGATACCGAAGGCTTCCTCGGACCCGTCGAACCTGTCGACCACGATTTCAATCGAATCCGCCTCGAAGAGCTGCACGCCGCCGAATACGTTCGTCGCGATCTCCGGATCGATCGGCGGACGAAAGCCCCGTGCTTAAGCGCATCGGCCCAGGGTTTTATCCCGGCCTCACGGCCGCGACGTCGGCTGAGGTCTGCGGCCTTTCCATCGTCAGCACCACCCGGCGCATCCGAGAGGTTATCGTGGCGTCGACCGTCAGGACGAACTGCAACGGTGCGCGCTGCCCCGGATAGACCGGGCGCCCCTCCACCTCATCGGAGACCGACAGTGCTGACGGATATTTGCGTTCGCTGACCGAGAAGGCGAGGGGCAGGGCAGTTTTCCGTTGGCCCGATGCTGATGGCACTGCTCAAGGCCCAAAACGCGGTAACGGCGAAGGCAGGGTGATGATGATTGCTCTAGAGAGCTTGTTCGCAGGCGGCAATTGCCCTATATTTTGCCCTACGAATAGGGCGAACAGTGAGGCAATGGGAACATTGGCGAAGAAGTCCAAGGAAGCGGACCGTGCCGGATCCCCGAGTGACAGGCCGCTGATCCTGACGTTCATGGACCGGTCAGGCGCAATCGCCGTCGAGCGGGTTGCCGACAGTTTCGGCATGTCCAAGACGCAGCTCGCTGAGACTGTCGGGCTCGGCCGGGAGGCACTTTACAAGGCGGCGCGCAACCGCACGCCGAGGACCCAGACGCGTCTTAAGGAAATGCTGGAGATCATCAGCCGCGTCACGGAATGGGCGGGCGGCAAGGATCAGGCGATGGCCTGGTACCGGGCCCAGCCGATCCCGGCCTTTGGAGGCAGGACCGCGGAGGCGTTGGTCAAGGATGGCAAGGCCGGCGCCGTGAGGGACTATCTCGATCATCTCGCCATCGGTGGGTTTGCGTGAGGTTTGTCGGAACGTGCTATCGAGCGCACGATCCGCGCTGGTCCTTTAAGCCGATCTCTGGTGATGGTGCTGCCGTTCGCGGGGCGCGCTTCAATGCGAAGGGCGTGCCCACCCTCTATCTGGCACTTAGCGTCATGACGGCGGTGAAGGAGGCCAATCAGGGGCTCGCTTATCGCATCGATCCCTGCGTCCTCTGCTCCTATGACGTCGATTGCGACGACATCGTCGATCTGCGGGCACCGGAAGGCCGCGACGCGGCCGGGATTCGCCTCGAAGATATGGCCTGTGGCTGGATGGATTTTCTGGCGGACGGCAAGCGGCCGCCGTCGTGGACGATCTACGACGGGCTCGTGGGGGAGGGGGCGGCGGGCATCCTGGTACCGAGCTTCGCGCCTGGAGCGGACGCGGCCGATCAGAACCTGGTACTTTGGACCTGGGCCGAAGACCTGCAGCATCGGGTTTCGGTGATCGATCCAAGCGGCCGGCTGCCGCGCAACCAGCTATCGTGGCAATGATGAGTGGTTGAGATTGATCAGACGGGGACGAGGTGATGACACCAGGCCAATGGCGGGAAACGACCCCGTTGCGGTCATTTACACTAAACCCCCTGTACGCCGGTTGACCCCAATTTAGACATCACAGAGCAGCACGGCCCGGATGTTTGGTGTAGGATGTAGCCTGCAAATTAGCCGATTAGTGGCGCAGACACTTCGCGGGTCCGGAGGGTGTCATGGATACGCTCGAAGCAGTCGACGGCGTCGAGGTGCTGATCCTCGTCGACAATGCAACCGACAATCTGTCCTCGGTGCCCTCCTTTGTGGAGACGGAATTCGCCGCTCTGGAACGGCGTCGCCGCGGCATTTGGGTTGCGGGCGGCAAATGCATGTGTTGCGCTGCCCATGGCCTCTCCTGTCTCATCACGGTTCGTCAAGGCAGCGCCACGAGAACGATCCTCTTCGACACCGGGCCTGAGGACCGCACCTTCGACCAGAATGTCTCGCGCCTGGGAGCCGATCTCGGACCAGTCGAGGCCATCGTGCTGTCGCATGGTCACTGGGATCATGGTGGTGCCATGCTGCGCGCCTTGCAACTCATCCGCGACCGTAACGGCGGCCACGACGTCCCTTGCTATCTTCATCCGGACATGTTCCGGACACGGGCCATCAAGCGGCAGGACGGTTCAATGCGGCTCATGGAAGACGTGCCCAGCGTCAGCGAGCTGACGGCTTACGGTGCAACCGTTGTCAACACGACGGAGCCGCAGCTGTTTCTGGAAGGAACGGCCTATGTGAGCGGCGAAATCCCGCGCGTGACACCGTTTGAGCGGGGACTCCCTGGCCAATGCCGGAAGACAGACGACGGGTGGGAGCCCGACGAACTGATTATGGACGAGCGCTTCGTGGCGGTGAACGTGGCCGGGAAAGGACTGGTCGTCTTCACGGCCTGCTCGCATGCGGGGGTCATCAACGTGCTGACGCACACGAAGTCGTGCTTTCCTGATCTACCGCTTCATGCTGTCCTGGGCGGCCTTCATCTTGTGGAGCAGAACGAGCGGATCATCCCGGAAACGGTTGAGGCGCTGCAGGCATTCGACATTGCCGTCATCGCTGCCGGCCACTGCACCGGCTGGCGCGCCGTAACCGCTCTCGCGAACGCGTTTGGCGACGACAAGCTGGTGCCCTTGTCTGTTGGCAAGCAGTTTTCGTTTTGAGGCGGCGATCGTCTTGTACCGGCAGCAGTACCGGCGTTCCAGGCAATTGTTCGTAGACGACCGGGGTCCGCTATCCACTCCATCGCAGTCGTTTCGTCGGGTATCAAGCGTCAGATTTTCACCACTACGTCGCTTCGCCCGGCTTATGGAAGTTCGATCTCGCCGTCCACCACGTGGTTGAGGCCGGTGCCTTCCGCCGTCAGCGTCATGCGGACGTTCAACTTCTTCTCGCCGCTGATTTGCCTTTCACGCACCGTCTCCTCGATCTTGCGCTGGGAGGTGACGCCGACTTCCTTCAGGAACTTGCGGATCGACATGTTGAAGGCGTCTTCGCTCATGGCGGAACTCCTCTGTGTCCGGAAGAGATTGTAAGGGAAGGCAAGGGATCAAGGAAGCAGGATGGTGACGCTCGGTCCCACAGAAAAAGATCCCGAGCTGAGACGGGGCGTCGGGTCCTTGAACTTGATCGGCCTTTGGAAGGAGGAAGAGTGGGCGCTTGCTGCCAGCCAGTGAAAGGACAGCTTGCCAAGACCCAGAATGCTGAAACCGTCGCGAGATGGGCCGAAGCCCTCGACGCGCTCGATTCCGTGCTGCCGTTCGACCGCCGCGGTTTTCTGGCCGAACTTTTGACGGACGACGACGTCTCCATGAGGGCGTCGATGGTTCTGATGGCCTTTGCCCGCAGGTGCGCCTTGAGCTTGGCGAAAGCCATTTCGATAGGGTTAAGATCGGGGCTGTAGGGCGGCAGGAAGAGAACCCATGCGCCCTTTGCGCGGATCGCCGCCTCGGCCATCGGGCTTTTGTGGGCGGCGAGGTTGTCGAGGATGACAACATCGCCCTTTGCCAGCGTCGGGGCAAGCTGTGTCACGACATAGGTCTCGAAGATGCGCCGGTTCATCGGGGCGTCGACGACGAACGGTGCGGTGAGCCCATGACAGCGTAGCCCGGCGATGAAGGTCTGGGTCTTCCAATGTCCGAACGGCGCCTTCGAGCGCAGCCGTCGACCCTTGCGGCAACGCCCGCGCAGGCGTGTCATCTTGGTCGTGGTTCCGGTCTCATCGATGAACACCAGCCTATGCGGCTCAACTCGCATCCGGGGCTGGCGCTTGGTGCGCCATTCTTGCCGCGCCTTGCTGATGTCGGGACGATCTTGCTCGCTGGCCAGCAGCGTTTTTTTTGAAGCTGTAGCCATTCCTGATCAACCACCGCGAGATCGAGGCGGGAGCGACCTGGACGCCTGCAGCAGTAACCAGTTCGGCGGCAAGCTCCGGCATGGTGATGTCGTCCTTCTCGGCCACACAACCAAGCAGAAACGCACGATGCGGGTCGAGCTTGGAATGGCGACGCCCACCACTCCGCTTGGGCGCCAAGCTTCCCGTCGCATGGTAGTTCCTCATCAGGATAACGACGAACGACACCGATACCCCGAAATGTGCCGCAGCCGCGTGCCGCGAATGACCGCCCTCTACAAACCGCACTACGCGTTCACGCAAATCGAGCGAATAGGGCTTGGGCATCGCAAA
The DNA here is from genome assembly GCF_003998155.1 of Mesorhizobium sp. M1E.F.Ca.ET.063.01.1.1. Lineage (NCBI taxonomy): Bacteria > Pseudomonadati > Pseudomonadota > Alphaproteobacteria > Hyphomicrobiales > Phyllobacteriaceae > Mesorhizobium > Mesorhizobium sp. M1E.F.Ca.ET.063.01.1.1. The sequence continues at coordinate 167 of NZ_RZSC01000149.1, read as the reverse complement.
TCACCTCCTGGCGGGAGTGAATCACGAAACAGCCCTTACCGGAATCTGGAGGCTTCTGTGAGGTCCGTTGGCTCGACGGAGCCGCTTGGCACGACGTCGGACCTCATTGCAAGCCGGATTGAACGGAGCCGCGGGTCGGTCTGGCGCTATGGGGATTGTAGCCCTGC
>NZ_RZSC01001499.1:0-556 GCF_003998155.1 Mesorhizobium sp. M1E.F.Ca.ET.063.01.1.1 | reverse complement strand
GCGATGGCCACGCCCTCGTCGGTGACGCGCACACCGGCGCGGGCGGAATTCAGCTGCGAATTGTTCTGGTAGGCCTTGGCAAGCGCGCCGGTGATGGTTTCCGCCGAGGCGGCCAGCGGCGAAAGCGCTGTCGCGGAAACCAGGATGGCGGCTAGAACAGTCTTGCGTACGGACGGCACGTAATATCCCTCATTCGTTTGCATGGGAACCGCGCCACGACAGTCGCTCATCCATGAGCAGCCGGCGCCGCGCTTCTATCGTTCCCCCGCTGACTGCCCCCGAGAATACATGGTTATGCGATCAGCAACGATTGTTCAAATGCAAGCGATCACGACAGCGCGTTCACTGCAAGGCAAAAACGCTCAGAATTCAAATGCGTGGGTACGTTCAAAGCCAGGTAGTGGCTTAATTGCCGCATTAAACGCGCGTCTGCCCGTTACAACCCCCCCTGCTTTGAAAAAGAGCCTGGCCACGCCCGAATTGCCCTGCCCTTCAACGGCGACGAGACGGCCTTCCTCCGCAAGCTGGTCGAGCAGCGCGGCCGGCACTTCCTCGA
>NZ_RZSC01001498.1:0-556 GCF_003998155.1 Mesorhizobium sp. M1E.F.Ca.ET.063.01.1.1 | reverse complement strand
CGTCTCCTCGGGCGACATCGCGCTCGGCCGCAGCATCCTGGGCCTCGGCAAGCGCGCGCTGAAGCTCGAGGAGAGCCAGGCCGCCGCCGCCGTGGGCCAGATCGCGCTCGCCGGCGCCTGGTCGGACGCGCTCGGTAGGAACGGGCTGAAATCGGGCCAGATCCTGCTCACGCTCGGCGACACCGAGGAGCGCCGGCGCTACCTCAACGCGCGCGCCACGATCTCGACCTTGCTCAAGATGAAGGCGGTGCCGGTCATCAACGAGAACGACACGGTGGCGACCTCGGAAATCCGCTATGGCGACAATGACCGGCTGGCCGCGCGGGTCGCCACCATGATGGGCGCCGATCTCCTGGTGCTGCTCTCCGACATCGATGGGCTTTATACGGCGCCGCCGGCCAAGGATCCGCAGGCCAGGTTCATCCCGATGGTCGACCGCATCACGCCGGACATCGAGGCGATGGCGGGAGCAGCCGCTTCCGAGCTATCGCGCGGCGGCATGCGGACGAAACTCGACGCCGGCGGTGATGATCATCGCCGTGCCGGCGGCGTTGGC
>NZ_RZSC01001497.1:0-557 GCF_003998155.1 Mesorhizobium sp. M1E.F.Ca.ET.063.01.1.1 | reverse complement strand
CATGCACCTCGCAGCGTCCCTTCCAGGCGATGATCTCGACTTTCGTTTGTGCGGCGATGTTCCTCGCCAGATATTCGTCGGGCAGCATGATGACGCGAGGCGCATTGAGCGACTTCACGACGGCCAGCGCATTGCCCGACGTGCAGCAGATATCGGATTCGGCTTTCACGGCCGCGGATGTGTTGACGTAGGTGATCACCGGGACGCCAGGATAGCGCTGGCGCATCAGGCGCACGTCTTCGGCCGTGATCGAGTCAGCCAGCGAACAGCCGGCGGCAAGGTCCGGAATGAGCACGGTCTTGCCGGGATTAAGGAGCTTTGCGGTCTCGGCCATGAAGTGCACGCCGGCGACGACGATCACGTCCGCCTCCACAGTCATCGCCTTGCGGGCCAGCGCCAGGCTGTCGCCAACGATGTCGGCCACGCAATGGAAGATCTCTGGCGTCTGATAATTGTGCGCCAGGATGACGGCGTTGCGCTCGCGCTTCAGCGCCAGGATCGCATCGATGTCGTCGGCAAAGGCCGGCCATTCGATCGGCGGGATCACCCGCCGGACG
>NZ_RZSC01001496.1:0-558 GCF_003998155.1 Mesorhizobium sp. M1E.F.Ca.ET.063.01.1.1 | reverse complement strand
CAGTAGCGCCCCTGGCAGCGCCCCATGCCGACGCGCGACAGCGACTTCACCCTGTTAGCCTCGCAGCCGCCGAAAGCCACGCCATGGCGTATGTCTCCTGCAGTCACGTTCTCGCAGCGGCAGACAATCGCGTCGTCAGGGAGCACCCGCGCCATCGCCTCCGGCCAGGGAAAGGCGCGGGCCAGACCGCGGGCAAAGCGCTCGAGCCGCGCGAGCTCGCTCAGATCGGTGCTGGCCGACGGCGCCGGTTGTCCGAGATCGGCAAGGCACGCCGCCGCCGCAAGGCGCCCGGCAATCTCCGCGCCGTCCGCTCCCAGAAGCCGAACCCCATCGCCCGCAAGGTAGACGCCATTCCCGGCACGGCCCATCGCATCGGCCTTCGGCAGCCATTGCCGCCACTGCGCGTCATAGGCGAAGGCGCACCCGACGACGTCGGCCAAGTGGGTCTCAGCACGCAAGTGCCAGCCCATGCCGATCATGTCGCATCGCGTGACGTGTTCGCGGCCGCCAGCGTCGCGCCAACGCATCGCGATGACACCTTGTTCGTCGGCCTCGATT
>NZ_RZSC01001495.1:0-558 GCF_003998155.1 Mesorhizobium sp. M1E.F.Ca.ET.063.01.1.1 | reverse complement strand
TGCTTATTGAAGCCACTGGCTTTGCGCTTTCCATCGTCGTCTACCTCTATCTCATGAGCCTGGCACCACGCTGGCCTCCGGATGCCCCGCCGCCCGATCTGCTGCCTGGGACGACGCTGACGGTTTTGCTGGTGGCGAGCTTGTTTCCGAACATCTTGTTGGCACGCTGGGCGCGTGACCAGGACTTGCGGAAGGTGCGTATCGGGCTGATCATCATGTCCCTGATCGGAATAGCGCCGCTTGTCCTGCGTGCCTTCGAGTTTCCGGCGATGCATATCCAGTGGGATCAGAATGCCTACGGCTCGATCGTGTGGGTCATGCTCGGCCTGCACACCACCCACATCCTGACCGATCTGGTGGAGACATTGGTGCTGACTTGCCTGATGTTTTCGCGGCATGGCGACAATCCGCGGCGCTTTGGGGATGTCAGCGACAATGTGATGTACTGGAACTTCGTCGTGGCGACCTGGTTGCCAATGTATGCCTGCCTCTATTGGGCTCCACGGCTTTGACCAAAAGTTGGCTCCCAAACGCTGGACTCCTTGTGCCGCCCATAAG
>NZ_RZSC01001494.1:0-560 GCF_003998155.1 Mesorhizobium sp. M1E.F.Ca.ET.063.01.1.1 | reverse complement strand
GTATGGGTGCTGCAGTCGCTTGTCTCGAATGCGATCAAAGAGGGCGAGGGTTCCCGCGACTTAGCGAAGATTGCCAACGCTTGCACAAGTGCCGGGCTTGTTGACGATCTGAGCCAGCATGTCGAGGATGAGGCAGGTCATTGCCGAATGTACCTTCGTCTCGCCGATCTGGTATTTCCAGACGCATTGCCAGATAATGTGCGCGGGGCCGTTGAGACCCAGTTTCCCCCCATGCAGCACAGCCAGGTCGAGGCCGCTAGCCTCGAAACCTGGAGGGTGCTCGACTATTTGATTCAGGTGAACCTCGGTGAGGTGAGGACCCGCATTCACCAGAAGTTGTTGGAGCCCGTGCTCGAGGCATATTGCCCGCACCGTAACCTAGACATGCTGGGTCGAACGCTATGCAAGTTAAGTGGCGACGAGTGTAGCCACATCCGCTACACTGCAAGACGCATCGGAGAACTGTCCAAAGAATTTGCCTCGACTCGGGTTGAAGAACTCTTTTGGCAGAGATTGCTACAGTTCACCGCATACACAGAGCGCGAATTGGGTAGCCAGAG
>NZ_RZSC01001493.1:0-560 GCF_003998155.1 Mesorhizobium sp. M1E.F.Ca.ET.063.01.1.1 | reverse complement strand
ACCTGACGATCCGCGAGAAGGCATCGATGACGCGGAACTGGCCGTGCCGGCCGGGCCGCCATGGACCGCGCCGTCGAGGCGTTGAAAATCTGCGGCGAGAAGCTGCGCAACCGCAAGATCAGGAAGGCGAGGCTGATCGCCACCGAAGCCTGCCGCTCCGCCGAAAACGGCGTCGAGTTCCTCGAACGCGTCGAGCGCGAGGCCGGCCTCAAGCTTGAGATCATCGATCGCCAGACCGAGGCCCGCCTAGCGGTCTCCGGCTGCGGCTCGCTGGTCGAGCGCGACACGCGCGGCGTGGTGCTGTTCGATATCGGCGGCGGCTCGTCGGAGATCGCGTTGATCGACCTGACCCGAGGCCAGCGTTCGCCGCGGCTGGCCAACCACATCGTTTCCTGGACGTCGCTTCCCGTCGGTGTCGTGTCGCTTGCCGAACGCTTCGGCGGCCGCACGGTGACGCGTGAGACCTTCGGCGCCATGGTCGACGACGTCGCTGTGCGCCTCAAGGCCTTCGACGGGCGCGACCGGCTGGCGCATGTGCTCGCCAGCCCGCAGTTCCATCT
>NZ_RZSC01001492.1:0-561 GCF_003998155.1 Mesorhizobium sp. M1E.F.Ca.ET.063.01.1.1 | reverse complement strand
CGGTATCGTCAAGCGCGCCGGGCGTTTCCGACAGGTCGCCGACGAAAGCCTGCAAGTCGCTGCGCACGGGGATGAGCGTCGCGTTTTTCGGCGCGGCATGGGTATGCAGCGCACGTGCCGCCGAGAGCGCCCACAGAAGCTGCCCGATCGTGCGCCGCACCGGATGGGCGCGCGGGGCGAAGCTCGGCGCCTCCAGCCGCGCATAGGTGCGCATCTCGGCAAGCGTCTGGGCATCGGTGATCAGCTTGCGCTGCAGCGCGGCAAGGCTAGCCGGGTCGCCGCCGGAAAAGGCGCCTCCGGCATAGTCCGCGAGATCGAGAATGCTGCGCTTCAGTCTCGATATGATGGCGTCCGCCGCCAGCTTCGGCAGGATCAGCCGGCTGGTGACGCCGGCGCAGACGATGCCGAGCACGATTTCGGCGCAGCGCGCGATGGCGAGATCGACAACGAGATGCGGCTGCCCGAACGCCGGCAGGCTGATGATCATCGCCGTATAGCCGGCAAGGGCCGCACCATAGGCCTCCGGATTGCGCAGCAGCGAGGAGACGAGCGTGCAGATGC
>NZ_RZSC01001491.1:0-562 GCF_003998155.1 Mesorhizobium sp. M1E.F.Ca.ET.063.01.1.1 | reverse complement strand
CGACGGCCTCCGGCTGGTAGTTCGGGTCGTTCTGGTGGGCGGTGGCGTCGGCGCGGATGCGGGCGCGGCGCGCCTCGGGCGATTCGGGCCAGTCGGCGCTCGCCGTCTGGATGCTTTCCTGCGGCGCCGGCAGATTTTCCTTCTGTCCCGGCGCGGGCTTCACCAGATCGGGACGCGGCTTGTAGTCGATCGGATCGCGGTGCTTCGGCGTGATGGCGATGGCTCCGGAAACGTCATCGGCGAGCTGTTCGGCGGCGGTCTTGTCGGTTCCGTAGGTCGGCGAGCCGACACAGCCGGACATGGCAATGGCCGATGCCACAAGCGGCGCCAGCAGCGCGGCGCGCGCAAACGTTCTTTCGGTCATGCCAAAAAGTCCCACTCTAACAGCCTCTCGGTCGCCACCGGCCACAGGGGCACGGTCCCCTTCTTCCCCGCATTTGCGATGGAAATCCGGCGACAATTTGTCTGCCGGAGTGTCGCGTGTTTACCTCAACCACTTATTAAGGGCAACGCGCGGGCGGATAAGGGCCGCCCGGCGTGGCACTTTTGCACCGGCTTATGA
>NZ_RZSC01001490.1:0-563 GCF_003998155.1 Mesorhizobium sp. M1E.F.Ca.ET.063.01.1.1 | reverse complement strand
AGTATAACCTGGGTATCCCGATCACACGGTCACGTCGCCGCATTGTTCGGAGGCTATCGCCGATACATTTGCAGGGCAACAATACCGAGAGAGGCTAAGCTTACAATTTATATGTAACGCATGGTTGTTCCTTTTTATTTGATAAGTTACTGGAAGAGATGGAACAAATCTATTGCCCAACCTTTCATTGATTCTGAATGATCGATGTCGCTTGAAGGTATTTCTTCACTCATATGTCGACAGGTTTAATTATGTCGATGACGGTGCTGCTGTCTTGTGCTATGTTTCGTTCAGCCTGCTGCAAGAATTGCAGCGGTGGTGCCGGAGGCTGCCGATGCGTTACCTGAACTCCGCTCACTATATCGATGTGGTGGCCAAGACCGGTTCGATCCGCGCCGCCGCAGAATTGCTCGCCATAACCTCGACGGCGCTCAACCGGCGTATATTGGCGATGGAGGCCGAACTCGGCGTTGCGATTTTCGAGCGACTGCCTCACGGCGTGCGATTGTCCAGCGCCGGCGAACTTCTAGTGCAGCACATGCGCAACCAGTTATCCGATATGG